>CAYOLA010000109.1:0-63548 GCA_964404735.1 uncultured Bacteroidales bacterium | reverse complement strand
CGTTGCGATCCGTTGAATATCTCGTGTCCGAAGGCTCCGGTCCACAGGAACGACAGATCGAACTGCCGGTATTCCATATTCGCAAAGAATCCCAGTGTCCAGTCGGGTGTTGGGTTCCCGATCATCGTACGGTCTTTGTCATCGATCACACCATCGCCGTTCACATCCACAAAACGCACATCGCCGGGTTGTGCCTTGGGTTGCAGCAGCACCCCCTGGCTGTTGATATGCTGGTATACTTCAGTTGAATTCTGGAAAATGCCATCGGTTTGGTAACCCCAGAAATAACCAATGGGAAGGCCTTCTTCGGCACGTGTAACAATACCGGCGATGGCCCAGGTTGCGCCGGGCAGCGCCTTTTCTTCATTCCCGATCTTGGTCATCTTATTCTTATTGTATGCCGCATTCACCCCAACCGAATAGCGGAGGTCTTTAAGTATATGCCGCCAGTTGACCGACATTTCAACACCCCGGTTCTGCACACTTCCCACATTGGCAAAGGGCGGGTCGTTACCCACATGAGCCGGGATGGGAATACGTTCGAGCAGTCCGTTTGTGTTCTTGATATAATAATCAAAAGTCGCAGTAAGCCTGTTGTCGAAGGCTCCGATGTCGATGGCCAGGTCGAGTTGTTCGGATTCCTCCCACTTCAGATCAGCATTTTCAATAAATGAAGGTGAAGCCCCGACGATGCGTCCTGCACCAAAAATATATCCGCGGCTTTTGTCAATCGTTGAAATATACTGGTAATCGCCTATCTCCTGGTTCCCGTTGATGCCATAAGAAGCCCTGAGCTTGATGAAACTCACCGGGCCAAGCTGGGGGATGAATTTTTCTTCGGTCAGCAACCAGCTAACCCCCACCGAAGGAAAGATCCCGTACCTGTTGTTTGGCCCGAACCTGGAGGATCCGTCGCGGCGGATGATCCCGGTAAAGGCATACCTGCTTTTGTAATCATAGGTAACCCTTCCAAACATAGAGAACAGGGCCGAATGAGCGGCACCGCCCGTTGCTACCCAGGCGGTATCAGTAGCCATGTTGAGGTAAATATTATCCGGATCGGTTGTGGGCACCTTGGCATTAAAGCCTGTGAGGTCTTCATAATTGAATTCACTGGCCGTTGTGCCCCCCAGCAATGAAAAAGTGTGGTTTCCGATCTTTTTGGTATATGAAAGCGTATTTTCCCATTGCCATGTAAAATAACGGTCCATGCTCTTGAATACCGACGTTTTTTCAGTATTGTTCTGAGCCCCGTTCAGGTAAAAAAGCGGGCGATAGGAATCATACAGAACATAAGCCAGGTCCATTCCAAGGCTCGATCTCAACTTCAGGCCTTCAATTATTTCAAGTTCGCCATATACGTTTCCAACGATCTTGTCGGCCCTCGATTCGCCATTCTGGATTTCGAGCAATGCCATGGGATTAACAACCTCTGCACCCACATAATTCGATATTCCGTAAACATTCCCGTTTTCATCGGTAACAACGGGTTCATTGGAATACGGAGGCTGTGAAAGGATCTCAGGGTCGGTTTCAAAAACAGGGGTGAGCGGATCCATGTTCAGGGCACTGCTGTATACGCCGTTAAACGACTGGTTACTGGCAATCCCTCTTCTTACGATATGTGAATAGCCCAGATTGTTCCCGAAATTAAATCTTTTCGTCACTTTATGATCGCTGTTTAGCCTTATGGTGATACGCTCAAACTGTGACTTGTCGCCCCCGATGATCCCCTGTTGTGAAAAATAAGATAGTGATGAAGCATAGGTTGATTTATCCGTACCTCCCGAAATATATATATCGTGATTCATGATGGGAGCATTTTTCTCGAACATATAGTCTTGCCAATTTGTATTATGCGGAGATATCTCGTTGAGGTCGAAGGGTTCGGTAAGTCCTGCATTGCGGGCTCCTTCATTCATTATCATTTTATACTGGCCGGCATCGAGCATATCAAGTTTTTTGGTAACATTTTGTATGCCGTAATACCCTGAATAAGTAACGGTCATGCGTCCGGACTGCCCTTTCTTGGTAGTGATCAGTACAACACCGTTGGCGGCCCTGGCCCCGTAGATGGCTGCGGAAGCTCCATCCTTTAGTACGTCGATCGATTCAATATCGCCGGGGTTCAAATAATCGATGCTGCCCACAGCCATGCCATCCACTATATAAAGGGGATCTGAATTGCCGGTTGTTCCGGCCCCCCTGATACGGACGGTTGGGGCCTCACCCGGCTGCCCCGAAAGTTGCGTAACCTGAACACCGGGCGTTCGGCCCTGCATGGCCTGCTCGGCACGCAGCACAGGCAAGCTGCTGATTTCTTCTGAAGTAACGGTGGCAATGGAACCGGTAACCACCTTTTTCTTTTGTGTACCGTAACCTATAACCACAACCTCATCAAGTTCTTCAAAATCGAATTCAAGGCTTACATCGATCACGGAGCGTCCGATTATGGGAACCGTAACCGTCTTAAAACCGATATAGGAAAACTGGAGTGTGTCCACTGCACTCATTACTTCGAGACTGTAATTGCCATCGACATCGGTGATCGTGCCAATGGTGGTCCCTTTCTGGATGACCGTTGCACCCGGGATACCCGTTTCGGTGGTCTTGTCCTTCACATTACCGGTAATGGTAAACTGCGCCATTATACCGTTTGTGAAACAAATGGAAAGAACCACAAGGATAATTTTGCATAGATGTACTTTCATTTGCTTGCTTGTTTAGTGTTATTTATTGTATACCATTTGGCCGGGTACCCACTGCTGTTAAAACAAGCCTTTCGGTTGTTCGGCAGCGGCAATTATTCCTCCCGGAAGACCCGTACGTAATCCACCCTCATTTGTTGAGGAAAAGTTGTTGTGGCATCCGGGTTCCCGGGCCAGTTCCCGCCCACTGCCACATTCAGTATCAGCCAGAATTCCTGATGAAATTCCGTTTGCTGGCTGTCAGTAATGGTAACTTCATGATAGAATTCATTGTCGACAAACCACCTGATCTTGTTTTCGTCCCATATGATGGAAAAAACGTGGTATGCTTCCGCAAAACTTTCCGATGACTGGGTACGGCTGCCGCCATAGCTGGCATGGCCATTTCCATCGTGCCAGTGAATGGTTCCGTAACAGGTGTTTTCGCGGTTACTTCCTCCGATCATCTCCATGATGTCGATCTCGCCGCATCTGGGCCAGCCAACCTGGTCGATGTCATTACCCAGCATCCACAGTGCCGGCCATAAACCCTGGCCGTAAGGAAGCAGGGCCCTGATGTCGACACGTCCATACCTGAATGAAAACCTGCCTTTGGTTGTAAGTTTTGCCGAGGTATAATTACGGATTGCATATTGCTGCTCCCTTGCTTCGATGGTCAGGTATTGGTTGGCCACCCATGCATTTTCAGCCAGGTAATATTGCAGTTCATTGTTTCCCCATCCACATAAGTTCGGACAACCATCGCCGATATCAAAATTCCAGTATGACGGATCGATGCCTGTTCCATTGAATTCATCCTGCCAGATAAGTGTGTAGCCCTCGTAGGTTTCTGGGCTGAAATACCCCTTATCAAGCGGCACCTCCGGTATCACAGCCGGTGAAATGGAAATGGTCTGACTTTTCCGGATGTATCTGCCCGAAAGGCCATATGCCCTCACGGTAATAATATAATCTCCGGGGCCGTCAAAGGTATAATCAAAAAAACCGTTTTGATTGATTGATGCGGGATCTGTGGCATTACCAATGTATAATTGAAATTCAACGGCATTCAATGCACTGCACTGTATGAGTACTTGTCCGGTCTCATCATCAATGGATATAATGGTAATTGACAGGTTAGAAGGGTCATTGCTGTCGGGGGTACTATCAGATTTATCACAAAAGCCAAATAAAAATATGATGATAATAAAAACCACTGCATTTAAGACTGACCGGTATTTTTTCATTGGCAGGAAGAAAAAAGAGCCATAACCGGATAATCCGGTTATGGCTCATATACAATTATATTAATTAAAAACGAAGTTGCGGATGTAGAATGTACCCGGGGCGTCATGACCGCCGCCACCCAGTGAGATGGCAAAGAAATCAAGGTCAACCCTTTCATAAGGATTCTGCTGACTCGGACCGCTTGTCGGCGAATCAAGCTGGAAAGTATAGGTAACCCATTCATCCATTACCTCTGCAGTGGCATCATATTGGATATGGCCTGTCCACCATTGTTCGGTTTGGCTGGCATCTGCAATAATGATGGCAATGTCTTTGGTGAGTGTTCCGGAATAATCATTTGAACTGGGCATATAAACATCGAGCGATACCGTGGTAAAGTTATCAAACTGGATGTCGTATTCCATAGCAAATTGGAGTTCCTGGTAGGTACCCCACCTGTAGTATTCGCCAACATTTGTTGCCCCGCCTGCCGGATCAGCAACACCCATGGTTAAGTCCATGGAGTTAGCCAGCGTGGTGTCGAGAAGGACGAAGCTACTTGCTGTCTCGAAGGTATTATACATCTCGTCGGGAGTAAGGTCAGGGAGGTCAACGCCAAAGGGTGGTTCTTCCTCAACCAGTTCCGGTTCAAGTGAGGGGTCGTAATAATGTACATAAACAATGGTCCATAAACCGCCATCACCATAGTCAAAATTGACAGTCATCAGATCATAACCGGTTTCCTCCGTGATAATAAGGTCAAATGATGTTGTTTCAACAGGAACAGTGGTCTCGCCCGTTGTTGTCAGTTTCGGAATACCGATCCAGGCGCCCATTCCGTTAATCGTAGCTGTCCCCAATGTAGGATCATAAGTGAATGTATGTGTTCCGGATAACCATGCACTGACATCCACGCCATCCTTGTTTATCATATTTTCAGGGATGGCTTCAAAGCAGATCTCATAATTCCACTGCCCGTCAAAAACGCCGAATTCACCCCAGAACATTCCTTTGTCATCAAATGCATAGGTTCCGTCAAAATGGAAAGTAAATTCCTGTTTGTATAAACAAGGCCTTGCACCGGTATTCTGGAGGCCTTCCCACCATCCTCCAGGATTTGTAGCATCCGGACCCAGTGACATTGACACCCCTTCCCTGAACAATTTCCATGTTTTGGAAACATCTCCGGTAAGCAGCTTGTAGGCGTCGTCCGGATCAGTGATCGTAATGGCCTGTGAAAAGGTAGCGCTTGCATTGGCAGCGTTTTTTGCCGTAAGCACAACAGTATAATTGCCTGATGCGGCATAAACATGCACGGGGTTTGTTTCGGTGGAGGTTTCACCGTCGCCGAAATCCCAGATGTAGGAAGTAGCATTTTGTGAGAAATTGGTAAACGTCACCTCCAGGAAGTTTGTTGCGCTGATCGCAAACTGGAAACTGGCAACGGGATTTCCATTGCCGGAGTCATCGTCATCGCTCTTTTTGCATGCATTGAGCGCGACCATGGAAAACACTCCGAGAAGCAGTAAGGTCCCGAATACCCATTGAATTTTTTTGTTTTTCATGATACTTAGTTTTAATTTTTTAAAAAATTGATTGTTTAAAAATATTATCATTTTCCGCTTAAAACAAAAAAACCATATTCACAATAACTTAACATTGCCCGCAAAGCACTACATCAATTATACATCATGATTAACCCTATATTACTATTAATCTTATATTTATAATTGCCATTTTAGTGTTTTAGTCTTTCTCAATAATTCCATAAATTGTTAACATAACAGAAACGGTCCCTTTCATCATATCGTCTTATAAGAATATTCTGCCCGGAAGATTCAGCCGGTGTTGATCTCCTATTCAATCTCCATCTTCGGCCTCTATCTCCCAAAAGGATTAGGAAAGTAAAGCCGGATGATGATATTTTTTGGAATTGACCGTTTAAAACGAGAGGATGAAACCTGTCAGATTGGTATCATGATCGAGATTAAGTTTTCGGCGAAGGCGATAACGGCTGATCTCAACCCCCCTGACCGAAATATTCATGAGAGCAGCAATCTCCTTGCTGGTAATATTCAGCCGAAGGTAGGCACAAAGCAACAGCTCCCTCGGTGTCAGGTCCGGGTAACGGGTCTTCAGCCTTTTCAGGAATTCTTCGTGTACGCTTTCAAAATGCTTTTCAAATACTTCCCACTGATTTTCGGCATTGATCTCGCGATTGATCTTTCGTATGATTAAATTGATCTGGCCGGAAAGGATCTCATCGCCTATTTCCGCCGACAGCCTGCTCAATTCCTTCCTGATCGAAATGAGCGATTTGCTTTTTTGAATCATCTGCAGGGTACTGTTGGCAAGTTCCCTGTCTTTTTGCCTCATTTCGGCACTGAGTTTCTCATTACGCAGGCGGATCAATTCCTTCTCGGCTTCCAGTGCTTCTGCCTGGAGCTTCTTTTCCATTTCAATGAATTTCTGTTTTTGTCGCTCCTGCTCCTGTTGCTTTGATCTGTTCATCCGGTATCGCACATAAATCGACAGCAGCACAACAAAACCGACACATACCAAAAAATACATTGCCCAGGCCCACCATTGTTTATACCAGGGGGGGGTATTTCAAAATAGAATGAACTAATATTGCTTTCGGTGCCAAAAATATTCTTGGCTTTTACCCTGAAGATATGCTGACCATGATCCAGATTGGTAAATTCCCTGCTTGAACGGCTATGCCAGGCCGACCAGTCGCTGTCAAAGCCCTCCAGGAATGTTGAGAATATTAGATGATGGGGGTTTTCGAAATCATTGGCTGAAAAAGAAAACTGAAGCTGGTTATACCTGAATGGTATATATCCGGGGATTTTCTTGTTTTCAAGACCACCATGATAAATGACTGAATCAGTAACCGAAAGTTTCACTTCACGAATAAATGCCTTTAATTCATGCTGATAGTTTTTAGGGAATTCCGGTGAATAATGTACAAATCCATCCTGTATCCCAAAAAAAACATGATCCTCCTCAATCGTGTAAACGAACTGGAACCATTTGATGAATTTACTGGTCATCTCCCTGAAAGGCACATCAACCTTAAAATAATTACCATCTTCCTGCAAGCGGAATACACCGGCATTGTCGAGGGTAAAATACCAGACATTGCCACGTTTATCCTCATAAAGCTTGTGAATGTCCTCACCAGGAAACAGATTGCGTGATATTTCGTCCGGTATAAAACTGTTCGTTCGTATATCATATTTATAAAATCCTTCAATGGTAGTAAAGACTGTCTTCCCGTTGACGGTGAAAACATTGTTATTTTCATCGCCGGGCAAACCATGTTTGCTGTTAAATAATTCCACCCTGGTCACACTGTCGTGCCGCTCATCGAAATGGATCCTGAAAACCCCGATGTAACCGTGCGTGATCCACATCATGTTACGGTCGGCATTGGCCATGATCCTGGAAGATTCGCTGAAGCCTTTTATAATTTTTCCTTCACCCCACAAGCCGTTTTTCTTTTCAAATTTCACCAATGCAGCATAGGTTCCGCAAATCAGCAGGTCATCCCTGCCTTCGGGCTGGATGAAAGTCCATCCCCCCTGTACATCCGAAACTTTCCGGGCATTGAGGCCATCGATAATGAAAACACCATTGTTATGTCCGCAAAACAAGGTTCCGTCCACCACCTTCAATTCCCATACCTGACCCTGTGTACCGGGTATGATCTGGAATTCCTGGGAACCATCATTATTTTTAAGTGCTTCCCATTCGTGATAAAAAAGCCCACGGTTGGTTCCAAGGTAAATTAAACCATCATGCAAAACGGCAGCATATCCCGTACTGAGGCCGTTAATATGCGTGAAATATGTCAGTGGTGAATTGATCTCCACATAATCGATCCCATTATCGAGCCCCAGCCAGAGATTCCCGTACTGATCCAGTTTCATGCTCAGCACAGTGCTGTTCTGAAGCCCTCTTTCCAGGTTAATATGTTGCAAAATATTGCCGTCGGCATCGCATAAAACCAAGCCGTCCAGTATCGTTCCAAAAGCATAGACATCCTCCGAAACAACCAACCCGCAATATATCTGGCTCTCACGGAAAATGCCGGAAGCTGCGGTATTGAATTCCCATAAATGAATGCCGTCATATTCATATATCCCTTTGTCAGCAGTTGCTATAAGGATATTGTCCCCCCTTGGCAACATCGACCAGATCAATTCGCCCTTCAGCATGTCGGTACCCGGCATTTTTACCAGACGGTCATGGGCAAGTCGAAAGAGTCCTTCATCCTGGTCGTTTATAAATAATTCATTATTAATAAAATACGAAAAATGAAAGGACCCCGGTGCTTTAATAACCTGCATCTGTTTGTCGTGATAAAGCATCAATTGTTTATACGACTGGAATACGATACCATAGGGAAGTTCATAAATTTTCCAGACCTCACCAAAGTTTTTATGTTGAACGGGTACCATTTCATTCAGGGAAGCATAAGTCAATTTTCCATTCGAATCCGGCGAAAAAAACCCGATCTGATTGAACCCACCGACATAGACACGTCCGTCGCTTGCCGACATCACGCTGCGAACCACAATACCGCCGGGAAGCGGGTATTTTCTCCAATGTAAACCATCAAACTCCAGCACACCGTCATTATTGGCAAAGTATGCCAGTCCATTACCGCTAATGTCAATAGCCCAGGTCTGGGGTCCTGCCTGTATGGCCGATGCCTCATAATTTCTCACATGAGGAATGCCAATCCGCTTTACCTGCGGGAAAACTTTCTGGGATAAGAGCAGAATAATAACCAACAGCAGATATTTTATGAATCTGTTCACCAACACAGGAATATTGTCAAAATGCCCACGGGCATATCCATTTATAGAACAAAATAAGCTGAGGGTAAATGTAATAAAATAAATGGGAATAAATCGATTTTCTTACCTTTACGCCACGCATGAAGTGGCTTTATACATATTGGGTTTTCCAGGTATTCATGTTTGCCGGCATCATGGCTTCCGCCCAGCAGCCGGCAAAGGTCAGGCTTATCCGAAGCGACGAGCTGCTGGTCGACGAGCGCTTCAACAAGGACGTGCAGCGCCTGCTCGGCAATGTGGTAATGCTACACGACAGCACTTACTTTTATTGCGACAGTGCCTGGCTCAACCGCGGCACAAACAACTTCAGGGCATTCAGCCGTGTGCATATCAATGTCAGCGACACGCTCGACATTTACAGCGACTCGCTGAATTATGACGGGGGTACACGCATTGCCGACCTCTATGGCAATGTGAAACTGATCGACAACCGCGCCACACTTACCACCGACCACCTCACCTACGACCGCAACAGCCGCATTGCCTATTACTATAACGGAGCCGTGATCGTAAGCGATACCAATGTGCTCACAAGCCTTACAGGACATTATTTTACCGGCAGTAAGGAAGCCTACTTCCGACAGGAGGTAGTACTCACCAACCCCGATTATGTGATCCGATCCGACACGCTCAAATACAACACCACTTCCAAAACAGCCTGGTTCTATGGCCCGACCACTATCGTGGGCGAAGAGGACAGTATTTACTGCGAAGACGGCTGGTACAACACCGAATTCGATGTATCGCGCATGAAAAAGAATGTTTATGTGCTCCATGCAGAGCAAGTGCTATGGGGCGACACGGTCTTTTACCGCCGCCATCCCGCTTTCGGGCAAGCCGAAAATAATGTGACCCTCTACGACACCCTTCAGAATATTTATGTGAAAGGCCATTATGGCGAGTACGACGACGAGGCGGGCTACGCCTTTGTAACCGACAGCGCCCTGGCCATCATGCCCGAAAAGAACGACACACTGTACCTGCATGCCGACACCCTATGGATGCGCACCGACAGTGCAGGAAAGGCTAGTCTGATGCAGGCATACAAACACGTGAAATTCTTCCGCCGGAACCTGCAGGGAATGAGCGACAGCCTCGTGTACCACTTCCCCGACTCCACCATCATTATGTACCGGGAACCCGTTATCTGGTCCGACTCAAACCAGCTCACTGCCGACTCGGTGAAAATCGTGATCGCCAACAATGAGATCGATACGATGGTACTGTACAATTCGTGCTTCATCATTTCGCGCGACGGCCCCGACAGCTACAACCAGGTGAAAGGACGCATGATGACCGGCTACTTCAAAAACAATGAAATTGTGAAGATCCGCGTGGAAGGAAACGTGGAAACCCTTTACTACCTGCGCGAGGATAACAAGGCACTTATCGGCATCCAGAAAGCCAGGGCCAGCCGGATGATCATCTTTCTCGACAGTAGCCAGATCAGGGGATTCACCTATATCGACAAGCCCGACGGTGCCATCCACACCGTGTTCGAACTCAATACGGAAGAACGCATCCTCCGCGACTTCAAATGGATCGAAGAGCGGCGGCCGATGCGCAAGGAAGATATTTTCGTTTGGTAAGGGCCCTTGGCGGTTCCAGGCTGTATCACGGTAAAAACAAGTATAAATACCTGGTTTTGCAAATGCAAAAACTGCCGGACAGGGATATGATGAAAATATTTTTCCCGGCGGCGGGAAAGGATTATCTTTGCATGAACACCAGGCACCATGACAGGAAAAGACAAAAAGAACGGATCCTCCCTCCGGTTAAACAAGGGCATTGACCCGCCCCCACAGGTGAACCGCGATGCTGCTGACCGTTTCAGCAGCATTCGCATGCACGAGGCAAATGCCAGCGAATATGTTAAAGGCATCCTGTCAGGCAACCGCGCACTGCTCAGTAAAGCCATCACACTTGTCGAAAGTGCCCTTCCGCGTCATCAGGCGCTGGCCCAGGCCATCATTGCTGCCTGCCTTCCCCATGCCGGCGATTCAATACGCATTGGGATCACAGGCGTGCCGGGTGTTGGAAAGAGCACCTTCATCGAAGCCCTGGGCAAACACCTCACCGCCTCCGGGCACCGGGTTGCCGTACTGGCCATCGACCCCAGCAGCAGCCGCAGCAAGGGCAGTATACTGGGCGACAAGACACGCATGGAAGAGCTGGCCAACGACCCGCAGGCTTTCATCCGCCCCTCGGCTTCGGCAGGCTCACTGGGCGGTGTGGCACGCAAGACGCGCGAAGCCATCATCCTTTGCGAAGCGGCCGGTTTCGACTCCATCTTTGTTGAAACGGTAGGCGTAGGGCAGTCGGAAACAGCCGTACACGCCATGGTCGACTTCTTCCTGCTGCTGATGCTGGCCGGTGCCGGTGATGAACTGCAGGGAATCAAGAGAGGCATTATGGAGATGGCCGATGCCATCGTCATCAACAAAGCCGACGGCACCAACTTGGAAAAGGCCGAACTGGCCCGCCGGCAATACAAAAATGCACTTCACCTCTTCCCGCCCCCGGCCTCGGGCTGGGAAGTGCCGATAGAAACATGCTCGGCCCTCACCAAAGACGGAGTGGCGGAAATCTGGAAGATGGTCATCCGCTACCGCGAAGCCACCACCAAAGGCAGCGATTACTTCTACCGTAAACGTCAGGAGCAGTCGGTACAGACCATGTACGAAAGCATCAACAGCCGTATCATGGATAACTTCTACAGCAATGAAACCGTTAAAAAGGCCATAGCGGAAACGGAAAAAGAAGTACTCGAAGGCCGGCTCAGCGCCTACCAGGCAGCCGCGCATCTGCTCGACCTTGCCCGCGGGCAATAGCATCCCCTTTTACAGACCGGCATCGGTCATAATTTATTATCTTTACCGCCGCATCAACTAGCACGATCGCCACATGAAAAGCTTTAACCTGATCAACAACATCACCGGCTGGATCATCTTTCTTTTCGCATCCATCGTATACATTATTACCACCGAACCCACGGCCAGTTTCTGGGACTGCGGCGAATACATCGCTACGGCCTATAAGCTGCAGGTTGGCCACCCGCCGGGGGCACCGCTCTTTCAGATGATCGGTCGCTTCTTTACGCTTTTCGCCTTCGGCGATACTTCCATGGTCGCCCAAATGGTCAACATCATGTCGGCCTTCTGCTCATCCTTTACCATCCTGTTCCTTTACTGGACCATCGTGATGCTGGCCCGAAGAATCTTTGAACAGGACAGGGAAATGAGCCGCGGGCAAATTTTTGCCGTTCTGGGTAGCGGCATCATCGGTTCTCTGGCCTATACTTTTTCCGACTCTTTCTGGTTTTCGGCCGTAGAAGGGGAAGTATATGCCATGTCGTCATTCTTCACCGCCATCGTCTTCTGGGCCATCCTGAAATGGGAACGCGTGGCGGATGAAAGGCATTCCGACCGCTGGCTCATCCTCATCGCCTACCTCATCGGGTTGTCTATCGGTGTACACCTGCTCAACCTGCTGGCCATTCCGGCCATCGCCTTCGTCTATTATTACAAGCGTTTTACCCCACGGCGCAAAGGGTTTGTCATTACTTTCGCAGTCAGCATTCTCATCCTGGCGGCGATCATGTACGGCATCATCCCCGAAGTGGTTAGCCTCTTTGCCACCACCGAAATGCTTTTCGTAAACAGCCTTGGCCTTCCCTTCCACACAGGAACCGTATTCTTTGCACTGGCGCTTTCGGGGCTGCTGGCTTCAGGTATCATCTACAACCGGACCGGTAAAAGACCAGTACTCATGGGTGTTTATGCGCTGGGGGGCATCATCGCCCTGCTTATCCTGCTCGAATCAACCTCCGCAGCCTCCTTTGCCGGACGCCTGCTGGTGGTGGGTGCCATTGGGGCACTGTTTTACTTCACCCGTGCCCGCCGCGCCTTGCAAAACACCATCCTGCTGTCGATTGTATTTATCGTGATCGGCTATTCCTCATTTATCATGCTGGTGATCCGCTCCAATGCCAATCCCCCCATCAATGAGAACAGCCCCAAAGATGCCATTAGCCTGCTGGCATACCTAAACCGGGAACAATACGGCGACTGGCCCAAGTTTTACGGACCTTATTACAATTCCGAGCTCATTGGCCGCAAAGACGGGAACCCGGTTTACCGGCGCGACAACAAAGCCGGAAAATACATCATGATCGACAATAAGAAAAACGCTGAACCGGTATACGATCCCAACCATATGACCATCTTTCCGCGTATGTGGAACAGCACCGAAGACCGCTACATCAACGATTACAAGAACTGGGCCGGCATCACCGACGACCCTGACAACAAGGAAATACCCACTTTCGGGCAAAACCTGAGGTATTTTTTCCGCTACCAGGTGGTGCATATGTACTGGCGGTATTTCATGTGGAATTTTGCCGGGCGGCAGAACGACATACAGGGAGGTTACGGCGACCTTATCAATGGAAACTGGATCAGCGGTATCCGCTTTATTGACGAAGCCAGGCTGGGGCCGCAAACCGGCCTTCCCGACAACTTCGACAACAAGGCGCGCAACCGTTTTTATTTCCTCCCGCTGATACTGGGGCTGCTGGGACTGATTTTTCATTACCGGCGCCATCCACGGGATGCCTGGGTGGTAACCCTGCTGTTCTTCATGACCGGCCTGGCCATTGTCATCTATCTGAATCAACATTCGCCACAGCCCAGGGAACGCGACTATGCCTATGCCGCTTCATTCTATGCCTTTGCCATCTGGATCGGACTGGGTACGATCGCCATCTTTGAACAGTTCCGGAAGGTTGCCGCCGGAAAAACCGCAGCCATAACAGCCACCGCCGTTTGTGCAGTGGTACCCATCATCATGGGGATGGAGGGCTGGGACGACCACGACCGCTCAGGGCGCTACACTGCCCTGGAAATGGCCAAAAATTACCTTAATTCCTGCGAACCAAACGCAGTGCTGTTCACCAACGGCGACAACGACACCTTCCCGCTGTGGTATGCACAGGAAGTGGAAGGCATCCGCACCGACGTGCGGGTGTGCAACCTCAGCCTGCTCAACGGCGACTGGTACGTGGACCAGATGGTGCGCAAGGCCTACGACTCAGACCCCATGCCCATCACACTGAGGCCTGAGCAGTACCGGCAGGGAACACGGGATGTAGTCTACCTCATTGAAAACGAAAATATCACCGACCATGTTGACCTGAAAGCGTTGTTCGACATTGTCGACCACGATGAAGAGCGGCTGCAGTTCAGGCGAGAAGGAGCGGTGATCGATTATTTCCCAACCAAAAAATTCATGCTGCATGCCGACCCCGAAAAAATAGTTGAAAACGAAACCGTGCCTGCTGAGCTGGCACCCAGGGTGGAAGCGTTGCGATGGAGCATAAACCGCTGGGGCCTGCAGCGCGCCAGCGTGGTGCTGCTGAACTTCCTTGCCGCCAACCAATGGGAACGACCCGTTTATTTTGCCACCACCACAGGCTCACAGGCATACCTCGGCCTTCAGGATTACTTTCAGCTTGAGGGAATGGCTTACCGCCTCATACCGGTAAAAACGCCAACAAGCGGCGCCCAGGAGATCGGCAGGATCAATACCGATGTGCTCTTTAACAAATTGGTAAATCACTTTGGGTCGGGAATGGAAAACCCCAACATTTACCTTAACGAAGACAACCTCCGCATGTCGATGAGCCTGCGCAGCGTATTCGGCCGGCTGGCAGTGGAACTGGTAAAGGAAGGGAAAATGGATTCGGCCGTAATCGTATGCGACAGGATCATGGAACTGGTTCCACCCGAAAGTGTCCCCTACAACTACTTCACCCTGGCCATCGCCGACGCTTACCTGCAGGCCGGCGCCACGGATAAGGGCCTGCAGATCCTCGAAGGGATGCTTAATGTCATCAGCCAGAACCTGGATTATTTTTTCCGCTTTGAAGGCAGGAAGGCTCTGATGGTCGATGATATGCGCAAGCATTACCTCAGCATGGCACATGAACTGAAAGAAACGGCCAGGCGCAATGCGCAAACGGATATGCGCGACAGAGCCGAAAAGCTGTTCAACGACTATTATGAAATTTACCTGACGCAAATCAGATATTGAACAGCCACGTGCTCTACCATGCGCCATACTTCTTAAGGCTGTTGGGTGGCAGCGGGCTAACCTGGGAGATGCCTGCCGGCGACCGGCAGCTTTATCTGAGCTTCGATGACGGACCCGGACCCGGAACCACACCACGGATACTTGATATGCTGAAAAAGTATGGTGTTAAAGCCACGTTTTTTTGTGTCGGCGAAAATATTGAAAGAAATCCCGGCCTTTTTGAAAGTATCAAAGCCGCCGGACATGCCACCGGGAACCATACCCATAATCACCTGAAAGGCTGGAAGGCCTCCACCGCTGCCTACCTCAACAATGTTGAAAAATGCCAGGAACTTGTACAAAGCCGGCTATTCAGACCTCCTTACGGCAAGATGACCTCCGCACAGCGAAGGGCGCTGAAGAAGCGTTACCGCATCATCATGTGGACCGTTCTGAGCCGTGATTACGACCCTGCTGTTGACCCTGTTGCATGTCTCATGAAAACCTTGAAATATACCCGGCCGGGAGCGATCATTCTGTTTCACGACAACCCCAGGGCCCTCGATAAAGTGGAATACGTATTGCCGCGCTACCTGGAGAAGACCCTGAACGAAGGCTACCGCTTTGACTTATTGGCATAAATACCTGCAGCCGGCGCCGCTCTTTGTAAAAACATAAGTAAGAATGAAGAAAAGTAAAAGCCGGGGAGGCTATTTTATCTTTCCGATCCTGGGCTTTACGTATACCCTCCGGATCCAAAAGGGAAGGATGATGAAACCGATGAACAGGTAAGGATAGTAGGTGAATAGTCGCCAAAGCAGGCCGAGGGCAGTTTGCAGGCCCGGAGATATGAATTCACCAAGAAAAATGGGAAAGGCATATTCGGCCACGCCGCTGCCTCCCGGGGTTGGGCTGACCAGAAGGATTACCCACATGACCAGTTGCCGTCCGTAAATCAGGAAATGATCGCCGATATGGCTGAGCTGCTCACTGCTGCTACGGAAAGCCATAATAAGTGCATTAACCACCCAGAAACGCGCCGACCATGAAAATACGGTGGCGCCAAAAGCTTTGGCCCAGAATGAGAATGATTGGCCCTTCATCTCCCGTGAAGTCGTAATGATGTCATCGCCGGTCTGTGCAGCCCTTTCCTTCCAGCGACGCAGAAAAGGCAGGGTGGAAAGCCTTACAAGAATCTGTTTAAAGCCCTGCGGGCTGATAAAGATGGCTGAGGTGATAATGATCGTCAGAAGGAGGATGAAGAAATAGCCGAAGATAAAAGCCTGTTTGCCGCCCAGATTCATGAGGAAACCCGCATCACCCACAAAAAGGTTGTTCATACCAATGATGAGGATAACGAGGGGAACCATAAGAATATAGAACAGTTCATCGAGCATGGCCGTAACCATGACGATGGCTGTTGTTCGTCCCATAGTAATCCCTTCGCGGTTAACAATGAAGAGGGCAATGGCGGCACCCCCCACGATGGAAGGAGTAATGGAAGAAGCAAACTCCCACAGCATAATCACATCAAAACTATTACGCCAGCTTATACGCCGCCCTGTGAGCACCCGCAGACGATACATATATGCAAGGTCGCGAATGGCCTGCAGCAGAAGGGCCACCAGCAACCATAAAAAAGTATATACTGTCCAGTTGATTCGCAGGAAAGCTTCCTTGTCAAAATCCCGAACAAGCAAAAGCGTGGCCACGCCAAGACCCAGTATCAACGGTATGATGATCCGCTTTAACTGGAAAAACCGCAATACCTTCTGTAATTCGGTATCCATTGGCCACTTGATTTGAGAGAGCAAAAATCAGTAATTTTTTTCAAATTCAGCCTGTGAATATTTTTTATGATCATGCATGCTATAACAAACGTACCCAGGGCACGTTCATATCTTTCCATTTCCTCTAAAAACAAGCCAATATGTCATATTTGTATGCGCTAAAATGCCATAATGGCATGTTTTTGCCTGGGTTTTTCTAATGGTATGGAAATTGACCCCGGAAGGGAAAAACAAATTTAATCTTAAACAGGAGGAACAAAAAATGACAATAATAAAATGGACAGGCAATCCGGTTCTGAATGAAATGCTGAACGGAGTGCACAAAAAAGCTTATCATGGAAATTGCCAGGCAAACAGGCCTGCCGCCAATATCATCGAAGATGAGAAGGCTTTCAGTATTGAACTGGCCGTACCGGGCATGGCAAAAAATGATTTCAACATCAAACTTGAGGATGATATCCTGAGCATCTCGGCTGAAATAAAAGAAGAAGATGAAAAAAATGGTCTGAACTATACCAGGCGTGAATTCCGTTACGATGGTTTCTGCCGTTCGTTCAGCATTCCGGAAATTGTGGATCAGGACAAGATCAAAGCCGATTATAAAAACGGTGTTCTGATTATCAAACTTCCCAAAAGCGAGGAAGCCAAAGTAAAAGGAAGAGAGATCAGCGTATCATAATGCGGCAGATCGAAGCGTTTTGGCATAAGACAACAAAAGCAGGAAGAAGGCTGTCAGTAAGGCGGCCCTCTTCCTTTATTATATCAATCAAAGCAGGTTGAATACTATCCTTCTCAGATAAATTCCTTTTTCAGTATTTCCACCCACTTTTGCAGGCGTTCGTCGGTAAGGTGCTGTTGGTTTTCCTTATCAATAGCCAGCCCGACGAACTTACCCTGTTTAACTGCAGCGCTCTCGTTGAAAGTATAGCCGTCAACAGGCCAGGCGCCCACGATATCGGCCCTGTCGTAGATGGCATCATAGATAACTCCCATTCCATCGACAAAAGCATCCGGATAGTTTAACTGGTCGCCCAGTCCGAACAGCGCCACTTTCTTGTTCGTGAATGAAATGTCACTGAGTACTTCCAGGAAATCATCCCAGTCGTCCTGTGCATCGCCGATGCCCCAGGTTGAGGAACCAAAAATGAGATAATCAAATTTTTCAATATCTTCCTTGCCGGCTGCATCGATATTGACCATCTCCGCATCATCGCCAAAGAGTTTCCTGAATTTCCCGGCGATCAGTTCGGTGTTGCCGGTTGAAGAACCGTAGAATATTCCGATCTTAGCCATAATTATAAATTTATTCGTTTCAGGCTGCAAAGTTACAAATTTTGACATTTGTGGTATTATCCGGCTCCCGGAGAGCCCGGGCCTGCTTCTTATGATAACGATCAAAGCCCGGGGCATTCCTCACGGGCAGTGCCCATTATTAAAATTGCTTTTTATGCCCTGATGCATTTGGAAAGGTTCGCTTAAAGGGATTTCAATATACAATAATAAATTTCTGCCTTAAATGAAAGAATCTTTATGTAACCATGTTACTGACTATTGTCTGCGTAATGCCAGTACAAAGCGGTTTCATATAATCATTTTTCGTATCTTTACACCTTCTTTTCAGCCTGTTGGCATGCAGGCATGATGATAGCAGAGAAAGATGGATATACAAGGTATAAAACAAAGGTTCGGGATCATCGGCAATTCACCCTTGCTGAACAGGGCCATTGACATTACTGTTCAGGTAGCACCCACTGATCTCACCGTATTGATCAGCGGCGAGAGCGGAGTTGGCAAGGAGGTCTTCCCGAAAATCATTCACCAGCAAAGTGCCCGCAAACACGGCCCTTATATCGCCGTTAACTGCGGAGCCATTCCTGAAGGAACGATCGACTCGGAATTATTCGGCCACGAGAAAGGATCCTTCACGGGGGCGCATGAGGCGCGCAAGGGGTATTTTGAAGTAGTGAACGGAGGTACCATTTTTCTTGACGAAGTAGCGGAATTGCCCCTATCAACGCAGGTAAGGCTACTGAGGGTGCTGGAAAGCGGTGAATTCCTCAAAGTGGGTTCTTCAAAGGTCATAAAAACCGATGTGCGCGTAGTGGCAGCCACCAATGTGAACATCACCGATGCCATTCGCTCGGGCAAATTCCGACAGGACCTTTATTACCGCCTGAATACCGTGCCGGTGATGATTCCCCCGCTGCGCGACCGCAAGGAAGACATCTACCTTTTATTCCGTAAGTTCGCTTCCGACTTTGCCGGGCGTTACCGAATGCCTGTTATTCAGCTTGATGAAGAGGCACAACACCTGTTGAACGAATACCGCTGGCCCGGCAACGTACGGCAGCTCAAAAACATAACCGAACAGATCTCGATCATCGAAGAAAACCGCAACATCACGGCAAGCGTGCTTCGTAAATATTTGCCTTCGGGGCAGTTCAATGAATTGCCCGTTCTTTACAAAAAGGAAGGGGAGGAAAAGGAATTTTCAGAACGCGACCTCCTTTACAAGGTATTGTTCGACATGAAGAAGGATATCCACGAACTGAAAATGGTTGTGGGTGAGATCACGCGAGAAGGAGAACTGAGCCCTGAGCTGCAGAAGCGGGGCTCCCTGCTCATCAGCCGGCCGGGCAAAAACGAAGAAGAGCATGACGACCAGCACGATAAATCTGACATACATCATCATACCGGCCACGGGCATTTCGATGACCCAATCCAGGAACCTGAAGTGGTGGATGAACCGCTTTCACTGCAGGATAAAGAAATTGACATGATCAGGAAGGCACTGAAAAAATATAACGGCAAACGAAAGAGTGCAGCCAGGGAACTGGGCATATCCGAAAGGACGCTTTACCGGAAAATAAAAGAGTATAACATCGAAAAGTGAGCATCGTGAAATACACCATGTTTCTGAGACGATTTGCGAAACTATTGTTTATGGCCGCACTGCTGTTGACAGCCGGCAGCTGTGGCGTTTATTCATTCACCGGAGCATCCATCGCGCCCGAAGTGGAAAGCATCTCCATCGACCGTTTCCCGAACAACGCCATGACCGTTGAACCCACGCTCAGCCAGAAATTCACCGATGCGCTGCGCGACAAATTCTCGCGCGAGACCAACCTTGTCCTGCTCAACAGGGGTGGCGACCTGCGTATCAGCGGCGCCATCACCGGCTATCGCACCAGCCCTGTAGCCATACAGGCAAACGAGGTTGCTGCACAAAACAGGCTCACTGTCACTGTTGAGGTGACATTTGTAAACACCGTTGACGACAGCCAGAGTTTTAAATCTTCCTTTTCACGCTTCGAAGACTACCCCAGCACACAAAACCTGAATGAGGTACAGGAACAACTGATCGACCTGATCAACGAGATGCTGGTGCAGGACATTTTTGACAAGGCTGTTGTAAACTGGTAAGTAAAAGATAAACCATGGACCGGCAGGAATTCATCGCCTATATCAGGGAACCCCGCAGGCTCGACAAAAACAGCCTGGAGGAGATCGGGCAATTATCCGGGAAGTTCCCCTATTGCCAGAGCCTGAAAATACTCCACCTGCTGAACCTGAAGATCATCAACCATGTAATGTTCAGTGAGCAGCTTAAAACCACGGCTGCCTTTATTGCCGACCGGAAACGCCTGAGGGAACTGATCAGGGAATTGGGTGCAACAGGGGAAGGGGACGGCAGGCAAGATACACTCACCCTGGAAACTGCGAAAGACCCCGGCCCGCAGGAAAGGCCAGCCCCTGAAGAACCATTGATGGATGCGGTAGTTGAAACGGAAGCTCCGCCCAAAGAGGAACCTGAACCTGTCGTGCCCTCCGTTGACGCAGATGAGGAAGAACGCCTGCTAAAACTAAGGCAGATGGTAGAAAACAGGTTGATGGAAATCGCGCAAGAAAAGGAAAATCGCGAGAAAGAACAATCCCTGAGCCCGGATAAAGAAGCCGCTGCAAAAAATGACAAAGAAGCAATTATCGAAAAGTTTATCAGAGATAATCCCTCCATCAGCCGATCAAGGGCTGCCTTCTTCGACCCGGTGAAGGTAGCCAAAAACAGCCAGGAGGAAAAAGAAGGGCTGGTAAGTGAAACCCTGGCCCAAATACATCTTCAACAGGGAAATATTGCCAAGGCCATTGAAATTTATCGCAAATTAAGTTTGAAATTCCCGGAAAAAAGTAGTTACTTTGCAGCCCAAATTGAAAAAATCAGTACTGACAACTAAAATAACCACAAAATGGGCTTCTATATAATCGTATCCGTATTCATCCTGATGGTCAGCCTGCTGATCATCCTGGTTGTGTTGGTACAAAACAGCAAGGGCGGCGGACTGGCATCCAACTTTTCCAGCTCAAACCAGTATATGGGTGTAAGAAAAACCGCTGATTTCCTTGAAAAGGCAACATGGACACTGGCTGTGATCCTGCTCTTTCTGAGCCTCGCTTCCATCTTCGTGATCCCGAAAGGAGGCCGCCAGGTTGATGAAGTATTTCAGGTTGAAGAAAGGGCCGGCGAACCCCTGCCAACACCAGCCACCCCCGTTTTACCACAGGAAAATGAATAATCATGGCAGGTCATCTCAGACCTGTGCAGAAAATGTCAGAATGTCATACAATTCTGACATTTTTTTTTAAAATACACTTTGGCACAAAATATGACCGGGCAATTCTGCCAGAGAAATATTCATAACTAAAACATAAAAATCTTACCCAAAATGGCAAAACTGAACATTAAACCACTGGCAGACAGGGTGATCATTGAACCCGCTGCCGCAGAAGAAAAAACTGCAGGAGGTATTATCATACCCGATACCGCCAAGGAAAAACCACAAAAAGGTACCGTTGTTGCTGTCGGACCGGGAAAAAAAGACGAACCAATGACTGTTAAGGTGGGTGATGCCGTGCTATACGGAAAATACTCCGGTACTGAGATCAGTTACCACGACAAGGAATACCTGATCATGCGCGAAAGCGACATTGTGGCCATCATCTGAAATTCATGTAAAAACTAACCTATAAATTTAAAAAAAATGGCTAAAGATATTATTTATGATCTGAAAGCAAGGGAAGGCCTTAAAAAAGGCGTTGATGCGCTGTCTAATGCAGTAAAGGTCACCCTGGGCCCGAAAGGACGTAACGTCATCATTGAAAAATCATACGGATCACCATCCATCACCAAGGACGGAGTGACCGTTGCCAAGGAAGTTGAACTGGAAGACCGCGTTGAGAACATGGGGGCGCAGATGGTGAAGGAAGTGGCCTCAAAAACCAACGACCTGGCCGGCGACGGCACCACCACCGCCACCGTACTGGCACAGTCCATCGTTAACACCGGCCTGAAGAACGTTACCGCCGGCGCCAATCCCATGGAACTTAAGAAAGGGATTGATATTGCCGTTGCCGCCGTCATCAAAAGCCTGAAAGAACAAACAAAGGAGATTGGCGACGACAGCGAAAAGATCGAACAGGTAGCCTCCGTTTCGGCAAACAACGACATGAGCATCGGCAAACTCATTGCCGAAGCCATGGGCAAGGTGAAGAAGGAAGGCGTTATCACGATCGAAGAAGCCAAAAGCATCGAAACCTATGTGGATGTGGTTGAAGGAATGCAGTTCGACCGCGGTTATATCTCCCCTTACTTCGTAACCGACACCGAGAAAATGGAAGCGGTTTACGAAAATCCGTACATACTCATCCATGATAAAAAGATATCGGTGATGAAAGACCTGCTGCCCATCCTTGAAAAGGTGGCACAATCAGGCAGGGCACTGATCATCATTGCCGAGGATGTGGAAGCCGAAGCACTTGCCACCCTGGTGGTAAACAAGATCAGGGGATCACTCAAGGTTGCAGCCGTTAAAGCCCCCGGTTTCGGCGACAGGCGCAAGGAGATGCTTGAGGATATCGCCGTTCTGACTGGCGGCACCGTCATTTCCGAAGAAAAAGGATATAAACTGGAAGATGCTGACATCAGCTATCTCGGCGAAGCTGAAAAGGTGTCGATCGACAAGGAAAACACCACCATCGTAAGCGGTAAAGGCGAAAAAGGAGCCATTGAGGCCAGGGTGAAGATGATCAAATCGCAAATTGACTCGACCACCTCCGATTACGACAAGGAGAAACTTCAGGAAAGACTTGCCAAACTGGCAGGCGGGGTGGCCGTGATCTATGTTGGTGCAGCCAGCGAAGTGGAAATGAAGGAAAAGAAATACCGCTTCGAAGACGCACTGAATGCAACCAGGGCTGCCATCGAAGAAGGCATCATCCCGGGTGGCGGTGTAGCATACATCAGGGCCATTGAATCCCTAAACGGCCTCAAGACCGAAAGCGACGATCAGGAAACCGGTATCGGCATCATCAAAAGAGCGCTGGAAGAACCTTTGCGCCAGATTGTTGAAAACGCCGGCATGGAAGGATCGGTTGTTGTTCAGAAGGTGAAGGAAGGAAAGGGTGATTTTGGCTTTAACGCCAGCACCGAGGTTTATGAGAACCTATATAAATCAGGGGTGATCGACCCGACCAAAGTTGCCCGGGTAGCCCTCGAAAATGCCGCTTCCATTGCAGGCATGCTGCTCACAACCGAATGCGTACTCGTGGAACACAAGGAAGAAAACCCGGCACCGCAGATGCCTCCCGGTATGGGCGGCGGGATGCCCGGCATGATGTAATCACTGCCTCTACATAAAACATCACATACATAGCATAAAAGGCTGCCGGATCCGGCAGCCTTTTTTTGCCTCTGCTACTTCTGCCGGTATGGCAAAATATGCACCTGTCGATGAAAATTTGTATTTTTACGGTACAATATTTGCCATCAACATCCGTAAATACAAGAAATCAGATATGAAACACTTTCTTATTTTTATTTGTACAATGCTGCTTACACAGCTTGTCATGAGCCAGGAGGAACAGCCTGCAGGCACTGATGCCATACCCGTCGACCCCAATACAGGGCTGATCACATTCCAGGAAGTGGTTGAAGAGACCGGAACCCGCCGCGAACTCTTTAACCGTGCCAGTGAATGGCTGCACCACTACTTCAAACAACCCGTGCATGTTACCCAGGTGAGGGACGCTGCCTCGGGCGTGATCAAGGGCAAGCATCAATTTGAATTGTATTATTATGAGGATGACATGAAAAGGATCGCTGGTATCATCAAATACAATTTCAAGATCGAATGCCGCGACGACCGTTACCGCTATACCCTCGACAGCTTTACACTTACCCAGCAATCGCGTTACCCATGCGAGCGCTGGCTTAACACGGCCCACCGCGATTATAATGAACAGTGGCCACTTTATCTCGAACAACTTAAAGCCTACGCCATTGATGATTTTGCCGCTTCGCTGAAAGAATTTATGGTGCCCAGGGTCATCATGGAAGAGGAAGACTGGTAAACCTGCAGAAGACAGATGCCATGATATATGATGGAGATATAATGGAATGAGAATGTAAAGGCAAACTTTAAGGCAGTTCGCAATTTACCCTGGTATTAACCCAAAAAAACTGAAGCATGATCATTTTGTTACGCATCACAGCCATAATGGCGGCATTATTATCCCAGGTTCCGGAACAGGACTACAGGAATGACATGCAGGTAAGCCTGCAAGCGCTTAATAATACTGATACGGAAGCGGAATACCTGCAGTTAGCTTCCCGTTTCGCACAAATAGGCGACGCCAATCCCGCTGAATGGTTGCCATACTATTACGCCGGGTTTTGTTATACATCCTATTGTTTTTTGGCCTCCACCGATGAAGACCTTGATAATTTTCTCGATCAGGCCGAGGTCTTTCTGGGAAAAGCACGCCTTATCAGTCCCGAAAATGCAGAAATAGAAGTGCTGCAGGGTTGGATCCACCAGGGAAGGATCAAAAAGGATCCATTTGGCAGGGGGATGGTGTATTCGGAAAAAGCTGCCGCCAGCTTTGGAAAAGCCATGAACATCGATCCCTCCAACCCGCGCATATTTTACCTCACAGGAATGAATGTGCTATACACCCCTGAATTTTTTGGCGGCGGAAAGGCGGCAGCCTGTCCTTATTTCCTTGAAGCAAAAGAGAAATTTGAATCATTCCGGCCTGCATCAGACATCGACCCCGACTGGGGCAGGCAGCAGAACGAAGAGCAGGCTGAAACCTGCACCGGATAGGCATCGAAACAATCGCTTACCAAGGATCCGGATCCGGAAAGATCACACCTTAAGGATTTCCCCTTCAGACCTGGCAATGACCACGGCCCCGCAACTGTCGCTCCAAACATTGGTGCAGGTCCGGAACATATCAAGAATACGGTCAACGGCCAGGATCAGCCCCACACCTTCGAGCGGTAGCCCGACCGCAGTCAGCACCACCGTGATCATTACCAATCCGGCCATGGGTATGGCCGCCGCCCCGATGGAGGCCAGCAAGGCCGTGATCACGACGATACCCTGCTGGACAAGGCTTAATTCCACACCGTAAGCCTGGGCGATGAAGATAGCGGCAATACATTCATAAAGAGCGGTTCCATCCATATTAATGGTTGCACCCAGGGGCAATGTAAAGCTTGATATCTTGTTCGACACACCCGAATTATTTTCAACAGCCGTGATGGTCAGGGGCAGGGTGGCCCCTGAAGAGGAAGTGGAAAAGGCCGTGAGAAGCGGCGTCGACATATTTTTCATGTGTCTGAAAGGCCTTACCCTTCCAATAAACCGGAGGATGAGGGGCAGGGTGATGAAAAAATGTATGGACAAGGCTGCAATCACCGTGCCCATATACAGGCTCATGCGCGACACCAGTCCCGGCAGGTCTTCCTGGTCGGCCACCACTTTTGCCACAATGCCGAAGATGCCCAGGGGCGTGAAGCGGATCACGAACATGGTGATTTTCATCATCACCTCAAAAATGCCGTTAAAGGCCTTCGTCAGCGAATCCCGGTATGCCGTTGCCGTTTTGTTGATGAAGAAGCCGAAGAGGATGGCAAAAAATATGATCGACAGCATTTCACTGTTGTTAAAAGCCTGAAAGATGTTTTCCGGGATGATGTTGATCAGGGTATCGCCAAGCGAGCGCTGGCTTTCGGCCAGCCCTTCCACTTTCCGGCTGAAATTCAGGTCGGCACCCATACCAGGTCTGATCAGGTTCACCAGGAACTGCCCGGTAAGGATGGCAAGCAAACTGGTTGAAACATAATAAGCGATGGTTTTCAGGCCAAGCCACCCCAGGCTGCTACCACTGCCAATATTGGTAATGCCCGATATCAGTGAACTCAGGATAAGCGGAATGATCAGCATTTTCAGGGCTCGAAGGAAAAGATCACCCATCCAGGAAACATATTCAACCGCTTTGTTATTATATGATAAACGGATGATCAGCGTAGCATAGCGCTCCATCTGAGCAGGCGTCAGCAAGTCGGCGAGTGCCTCCCTGAAATCCTGCTCCCCGGCAAAGTCAACACCGCTGATCTTGTAAAGGCTGCTAATCACAGCCGTATCGGCATCGCGTTTTTCAAGTTTCTGCAAAGCGTCACGATCAACCCTGTAATGCGTTTCAAAAGCAAGCCCGTAAAGGATGGCCAGGACCAGGGCGATGAGAATTTGCCAGTGAAGTTTGACTTTTTTCATTTGTTTGCTATATGTTCTCCGATAAGAATGTGCGTTCCCCGTGATTAAATATTATTGGTCTATATCTGCTGATGTATAGAGGTTTTGAGTGTGTATAATATGCAAAATTATTATGCTTGAAGAAAACCTGTCAGTTCATGTCATCTATACGTGCAAGTATACTGAAAAGTAAAAGTACATGATTTTCTTCAATCGCCCGGCGTGGATGGTATTAGAAAAGAAATGTTTACTTTTACACTTAAACTGTTCCAAAGCATGAAACACCTGATCACCATCCTGCTATGCATTGCACTATTTGTCCCAGCATCCCTTTCGCAACATACCAACATCATGATCGATGACGAGGGAAGCTGGATTGAGCCCGAAGAGCCTACCATCATCATCAACCCAAAAAATACCGATCATATGGTTGCCGGGGCAAACATCGACAATGTTTACTACTCGACCGACGGCGGTTACACCTGGAATCATGAAATACTGACCTCGACCTACGGAGTATGGGGCGATCCCGTTGTGATCGTGGACACAGCCGGGGCCTATTATTTCTTTCACCTTTCGAATCCCCCGCAGGGCAGTTGGATCGACCGCATCGTCTGCCAGAAAAAGGATTCGATAGGAGGTATCTGGAGCAGCGGCACATATATGGGGTTGAACGCTGGCAAGGAGCAGGACAAGGAATGGGCGGTGGTAGACCGCACCAACAACAACATCTATGTTACCTGGACACAGTTCGACGATTACGGCAGTACAAATCCCGACGACAAGAGCGACATCATGTTTTCCCGTTCCCTCGACGGTGGTGCCACCTGGAGTGAAGCCCTGCGGATCAATGAGGTTTCGGGCGATTGTGTTGATGACGACAATACCGTTGAAGGGGCTGTTCCGGCCATGGGTCCCAACGGCGAGATCTATGTTGCCTGGGCCGGACCGCTGGGTCTGGTTTTCGATCGATCGCTTGACGGGGGCGACACCTGGCTGGATGAAGACATCTACATCGGCCCCAACCCAGGCGGCTGGGCCTATGACATCCCGGGCATCAGCCGTTGCAACGGGCTGCCGGTGACCAGGTGCGACCTCAGCGGGAGGCCTTATCACGGGACTATTTACGTTAACTGGAGCGATCAGCGCAATGGCGTGGATGATACGGATGTCTGGCTGTCAAAATCAACGGATGGGGGCAATACCTGGAGCGAGGCGATCAGGGTCAACGATGACCCTCCGGGAAAGCATCAGTTCTTTACCTGGATGGATGTTGATCAGGTAACCGGCCACCTCTGGTTCGTGTTTTACGACCGCCGGAATTATGATGACAACAATACCGATCTGTACATGGCTGTTTCGAAAGACGGGGGAGAAAGCTTCATCAACTTCAGGGTAAGCGAATCGCCTTTTTATCCTTTCAGTAGCACTTTCTTCGGCGACTACACCAATGTTTCGGCCTATGATAATGTGGTTCGTCCGATCTGGGCGCGACTCGAAGGCAGTGACCTGAGCGTATGGACGGCCATTGTCGATCCGTTCATCGTGGGACTGGAAGAGAAGATCCCCTCATTGTTAAGCCTCGAACAAAACTATCCCAACCCCTTCAGGGAAAGCACCGTGATCTCGTTCGTACTGACCCGCAGGGCAAGGGTTAGCCTGAAGGTTCATGATATGTATGGAAGAACCGTAGCGGTGATCCATGACCGGGAACCCATGCATTCGGGAAAACATACCCGTGTTTTTGATCCCGGCCTGTATAATCTCTCGCCTGCTGCTTACTATTTCTCACTCGAAAGCGGAAAGGCTTCCGTTAAAAGAAAAATGATCTTTGTGAGATAAATAAATCGCCCCCGGCAAGTCAACGGGTTATAATTTGTTATGATCACATTGACACAACATTCCGGGACACGCATAAAAAAATTTATTTACTCCTTTGCAGAAATTTAAATATTCGAATAAAAACATATTAATATCTGTTTATCAGGCAAGTTTTTTTATAATATTGCATCACCAAAAAGAACTGCATCATGAACCGAGAATTCAAGGAGATCATTGGCAAGATCAGGGCAGTTCCTATGAAGAAGGGCCTTGGAGAAATGAGCATCGGGGAATTGTCGGAAAAAACGGGCATCCCCTCTGAAATCATTTATAAATACGTCCGTGACGAGAAAGACCTCCTCAGGCATGTTCTGAAGTTTGAACGCGAACGTTTCAAAGAGATCTTCGACGTGCATAATTTTGAAGGGGTCAATGCCATTGACATCCTGCTTACCGTGAGCACGGAGATTGCCAACAAATTCAGTGACATCAGCCCGGGCATTACCTATGATATAAAGGAAAAACACCCCGACATCTTCAAGCGGCATTTTAAGGCGCGCATGGATTTCATCTTTAAAAAAATCCAGATCAACCTGCAAAAAGGCATTTCGCAAGGCATATACCGCGATGACCTGAGTATTGAACTTATCGCACGGCTGTATCTCAGCAGGCTCATCGACCTCCACAATCCTGATTTTTTCCCACCTGAAAAGTTTAATTTCGACACACTTTTCAATGCCATGTTCGACAGCTTCATCAGGAGCATTGCTAATGAGGAAGGCCTGCGTTACTGGCAAAGGAAGAAAAGGATCTTCAGGAAAGAATTAAAGAAAGTTTAGATCGTTTAAAATAAAAACCCTTCACAAACGATAATACTACATCCGTCCGGATTAAACCAAACATTTTTATGCGACAAAAATTGCTGTATATACTCCCCTTGATGGTGTTATTTTATTGTTTGCAGGCAAATTTGTTTGCCCAGACAACCCATACATTTTCTCTGGGCGGGGCCCTCGGCCATGCCATGGAGCATAACTATGATCTTTTATCATCGCTGAAGGACATTGAAGCCGCCGAAAAGCAAGTGCAGGAATACATGGCCATCGGGTATCCACAGATATCGGGAAGCATCAATTATACCGACTATCTTTCACTGCCTACCTTTATCATGCCGGCAAACAGTTTTTTCCCGGGTTCGCCGGAACAGGAAATACAGTTCGGAACAAAATACAACGCTTCGGCCGACATTAGCGCATCCCAGCTTATCTTCGACGGAAAATATATTGTGGGGGTACAGGCATCCAGGCAGTTGCTTGAACGAAACCGGCAGCAGTTCATCAAAACCAAAAACGATATGATTGAAGCCGTTTCTGCAGCCTATTTCAGGGCGCTGGTCACCGAAAACCTCCGTGACATCCTCGACAGCACCATCGTTTATATGGAAAGCATGTTAAATGAAACCCGTTATACCTGGGAAGCCGGTTTTGCCGAGGAGACGGATGTGGACCAGCTTGAGCTTATCGTTTCCGACCTCAGGGCCAACCTGATCCTGACCGAAACGCAGACCGGCATCGCCTATGCCTTCCTGAAGTTTCTCTGCGGCATTGAGGCAGATGATGAAATTGTTTTGACCAACCGGCTTGATGAAATAATGGCGGAAGTGAATTATTCGGCACTGGTGGATGAACCCTTTCATTTCGAAAACAACATTGATTACCGCTTATTGCAAACCCAATACAAAATCGCAGAATTACAGCTCAAATTACAGAAGTCGGAATACCTGCCTTCACTCTCTGCCATTATCAATTACCAGACACAGGCGCAACGCAACACCTGGGATTTCCTCAATCCCGAAAAAAAGTGGTACGGCTCTTCTTTCTGGGGTGTTGAAATGGCTATTCCCTTATGGAGTTCGGGCATCCGTTCTTCGCGCGTGCAGCAGGCCAGGATCGACCTTGATAAGCTCGCGCTGGCCGACAAAAAACTTCGTTCGGGCCTTACCATTGAAGTAAAAACGGCCCGGGCCGAATTTCATAACGCCCACCTGGTCATGCTGAATAAGTCAATGGCGATGAATACTGCCAAAAAGATCCTTCGCATCACCAGCGAAAAATACCGGCAGGGAATGGCCGGCAGCCTTGACCTTTTACAGGCGAACAACCAGTTCCTCTCAAACACTTCCGATTATATACTGGCCATGCAGGAGGTGATGGTCAAAAAACTGTCGCTCGAGAAATTACTTTACAGTGAAGAATAAACCCTGGTAGGCATATTGGATTTTTAACCAATTAATTAAAGCAGACAACCCATTATCCCGAAAAGCGAACTTTATAAAAAACCATCATCATATGATCATCAGAAAACCATTTTACCTGGCTGCAACGCTCCTCTTTCTATTTTCGTGCGGATCGACGGATGAAAAAGAGCAGATAAAGGAACAGATAAAACAATATAAAGACGAGGTGAACAACCTGAGCATCAAGATCACAGAACTGGAAAATGAGCTTGAACGGCTCGGGGTGAAGGAAGAGCAATTCTCTATTCCCGTTTCGGTGACGAAACTCAGCCTGCGCCCTTTCCGGCATTATTTTGAGGTAAGCGGCAATATTGAAGCCGTAAAAGAGGCTTTTGTAAGCCCTGAGATCAGCGGACAGATCGAAGACCTGCCCGTGGTTGAAGGGGAAAATGTCAAAAAAGGCCAGCTGCTGGCGAAACTCAATACCAATATTATTGAAAACAGCATACGGGAAGTGGAAACCCAACTGGAACTGGCGGTAATCCTGTATGAAAAGCAAAAGCAGCTCTGGGAAAAAAATATCGGCTCGGAGGTTCAGTATCTGCAGGCAAAAAACAATAAAGAGGCACTGGAAAGCAAACTGCAAACATTGCGTTCACAACTCGAAATGGCCTTTATCAGATCTCCCATCAACGGCATTGTTGACAAAATTTTCCAGAAGAAAGGAGAACTGGCCGGGCCAGGCATGCAAATGATGCAGGTAGTTAACCTTGACGAATTATTCGTGGTATCGGATGTTTCGGAAAAATACCTGCCGGCGATCAGGAAAAACGATACGGTCAGCCTCAGTTTTCCATCTTTTCCCGACCTTGACATGAGCGTACCGGTAAACCGTGTGGGCAACGTAGTGAACAAAAGCAACAGGACCTTTACCGTTGAACTCCGGATCAAGAACATCAATGGCAAGTTAAAGCCCAACATGCTGGCGCGGATCATTTTCCTCGATTTTGAAGCGAAGGAGGCCATTGTTGTGCCCGCACTGCTTGTCAAGGAAGACATCAATGGCAAATACCTTTACGTGGCACGTGATGACAATGGAAAGATGTTTGCCCGCAAGGTATATGTCACAACAGGCATGTCATACGGGGATGAAACCATGATCGAATCCGGTCTTAATCCCGGCAATTGGGTTATTACCGAGGGGTTTTCAATGGTTAAGGACGGTACAGAAGTAAATATCATCTAATGGAGATCAAGGAAAAACAAGTTATCAGGGAATTCAGGCTCAGTTCCCTGGCACTCAGGAATAAAAATACGGTATTCCTGATCATTTTCATATTGCTTGGATTTGGGTTTTATTCATACCGTTTGCTGCCGAAAGAATTATTCCCCGATCTGGTCTGGCCCACCATATTCGTACAAACCGTTTATCCGGGCAATTCCCCCCTTGATATAGAGAATCTGGTAACCCGGCCACTCGAAAAGGAGATCGAATCGGCCAAAGGGTTGAAAGAGATCCGATCAACCTCCTCTCAGGATATTTCCGGGATTTTCGTGGAGTTCAATACCGGGGTGGATATCAAGGATGCACTGGATGAAGTCAAAGATGCGGTTGACAAAGCCAAGAGCGAATTACCCGACGACCTTCCCTCCGACCCGATGGTGATCGATATCGACCTGTCGGAATTCCCCATTATGAACATCAATATCTCCGGCGACTACAGCATCAATGAACTCAGAGACTATGCCGAATACCTCGAAGATGAAATTGAGCGGATATCGGAAATCTCCAAGGTGGAGATTACCGGCATCAACGAAAGGGAAGTACAGATCAACGTTGACATGCACAAAATGCATGTTTTCGAGTTGAGTTTCGATGACATTGAATCGGCCATTGCCTATGAGAATATTTCCATGTCGGGCGGTGACATTAAGCTGGGAACAGGCAGGCATTCCATACGTATTGTGGGAGAATTCACGGATCCCTCCGAGATCGAAGATATCATTGTGAAACATGAAAACCTCGACATTGTATACATGCGCGACGTGGCCGAGGTTATTTTCGGATTTGAGGAACCCCGTTCATTTACCCGGCTCGACAAACACCCTGTTGTGTCGCTGCAGGTGATCAAAAAAAGCGGGGAGAACCTGCTGAATGCCACCGACAAGGTTTTTGCCGTACTGGATAAGGCCACCCGCGACAATATCCTGCCGCCCAACCTGAATATCGTCATCACAAACGACCAGTCGGAGATCGTCAGGAACCAGCTCAGCAACCTTGAGAACAGCATGGTGATGGGCGTGATCATGGTGATCCTTGTGCTTTTCTTTTTTCTTGGAACGCGCAATTCGCTATTCGTAGGCTTCGCCATTCCAACTTCCATGTTTCTTTCGTTCATGGTTTTAGGGCTGATGGGATCGAACGTCAATATGATCGTATTGTTTTCGTTGATCCTGGCGCTCGGCATGCTGGTTGACAATGCCATTGTTGTTGTAGAAAACATTTACCGTTTCGTTGACCGGGGATACCCGAAGTTTGAAGCGGCTAAGCTTGCCGTAGGCGAGATCGCCTGGCCCATCATCACCTCCACTGCCACAACGCTTGCGGCGTTTTTACCCCTGCTTTTCTGGGACAGTATCATGGGAGAATTCATGAAATACCTGCCCATGACGCTGATCATCGTTCTTACTTCTTCCCTTTTTGTTGCCCTGGTGATCGTACCCGTAATCTCATCAACATTTATCCGTCCAGGCGACCAAAATCCAAAACCAAATAAAAAAAGATCGCTGATTGGAGTAGCGGCCCTGCTTCTTTTTTCGGCTTTATTTTACATAGTGGGCGTTAATGCCCTGGGAACATTGTGTGCAGCATTTGGATTGATCGGGCTGTTGAATATCTATTTTCTGAACGCTGCGGCCAGGTGGTTCCAGACTGTTTTTTTGGTGAAGCTTGAAAACTGGTATCTGCGGCTTATCACCTTCGCCCTCAGAAAGAAGAATTCCTATTACTTCATCGGAACCACCTTTGTATTGCTTTTACTAACTACCAATGCCTATTTCAGCAGCAACCCAAATGTTGTCCTTTTTCCGTCGACCGACCCGAAATACATTAATATACTTGCTGAACTACCCATTGGCACAGACATTACCGCCACCAACGAGTTTATGAAGACCCTCGAAGAAGATGTTTTTAACTATCTGGAACCCTATATGCCCATTGTTAAGTCACTGCTGACCACAGTGGGGGCAGGTGCCAGGCTCGAAGACGATATTTACGACATCAGCGAACGGATGAACCAGGGCCTGATCACACTAACCTTTATTGATTATGAAGACCGGGGCGACATCAATACCGGGGATATACTGCTTGGTTTAAGCCACAGGCTCCTGGGCAAATATCCGGGCGTGGAAATGACCATCGAAAAACAAAATGAAGGCCCTCCATCGGGGAAACCCGTTAACCTGGAGATTACCGGAAATGATTTTACCCGCTTGCTTGTTCTGGCCGATAGTGTTCTTGCTTATTTGAACAAGGCAAATATTGAAGGACTGGAAGGCCTGAAACTTGACCTTGAGGTGGATAAACCCGAGATCATTGTTCATATTAACCGTGAAACGGCCAGGCGTTTTGGCTTATCCACCGGACAAATCGCCAGCACCATACGAACGGCGCTTTTTGGCCGGGAAGTTTCAAATTTTAAGAAGGGTGAAGATGAATACCCCATACAATTGCGCCTGAAGGAGGAATTCAGGTATGACCTGCCGGCTCTCATGAACCAGTTGATCACGTTCCGCAGCCCTTCAACCGGCAAGATACAGCAGGTTCCGATATCGGCAGTAGCTGATGTTTCATATATTTCCACCTATGGTTCAATAAAAAGGAAAGACCTGGATCGCGTCATCACCATTTATTCCAATGTAATTGAAGGATATAATGCAACCAAGATCAATGAGCAATTGAAAAAGCTCATTGCTTTTTACGATATGCCTCCCGCCTACTCCTATAAATTTACCGGTGAACAGGAAGAGCAGGACGAGTCCATGGCCTTTCTTATCAATGCCCTGTTCATTGCTGTTTCCCTTATCACCATTATCCTGGTTACCCAGTTTAACTCGATCGTTAAACCGGCCATCATTATCTTTAGCGTGATCTTCAGCACCATCGGGGTTTTTGGCGGGCTGCTCTTCAGCGGGATGGATTTCGTGGTGATCATGACCGGCATCGGGATTGTAAGCCTGGCAGGAGTGGTTGTAAACAATGCCATTGTACTGATCGATTACATTGACCTGCTCAAAAGGCGTAAACGCAAAGAGCTGGGCATGAATGCCGAAGACCCGCTATCCGTCCAGGAATCAAAGCAGTGCATCATCGATGCAGGCAAAACCAGGCTCCGGCCCGTCCTGCTCACTGCCATCACCACCATCCTGGGTTTGCTGCCGCTGGCCATGGGCATCAATATCGATTTTGCCTCTTTCCTGACCACCCTTGATGCACAGATATATTTCGGCGGCGACAACGTGGCTTTCTGGGGGCCAATCTCCTGGACCATCATCTACGGTCTGAGCTTTGCAACATTCCTTACGCTGGTGATCGTACCGTCCATGTATCACGTTCTTTACCTGGGAAAAGTACGTTTCTTCTCCCGGCAAAGGAAAAATGCCTGAGTATCGATCCGTTTTTCTTTCATTTCATTGTGCATGCAACCTTTTGGGACTGAATGTTGTCTTCGGAATACAACAGCAATAGTTCTTTTAATGATTGAGGACCATCATGCATAATGAGAACTTGAAATGTTAAAACCAAAAAATCCGGGTTTTTATGCTATTCAAGTAAAAATTTTTATATCTTTACTTGGATAAAATATATCTGTCCGACACTTAATTGTGTACTGGTCAGGGTTTTAACATTTTACAGGCAGCATTATAAGTGTTGCAGCGTTTATGCATTTTGATGAAAACTTCATAGAGCGGTGTCTGAATAATGACTCCAGGGCACAGGAGGAATTATATCAGCGGTTTGCGCCAAAAATGTACGGCATCTGTTTGCGTTATACCAAAAACCAAATGGAGGCCGAAGACATTTTACAGGAAGGCTTTATCAGGGTGTTCAGGCACCTGAAGGATTACAGGAATGAAGGCTCGCTGGAAGGATGGATCAGGAGGACCATCGTTAACACAGCCATCAATTTCTATAAGAAACGGATCAAATTCCAGCAGGATGTTAGCCTTGACCAAACCGAACCCATCAGCAATGAAGAGGAAAATGCCCTGGATAAATTATCGGCCATGGAATTGCTTGCCTGTATCAAGGAACTTCCCGACGGCTACCGCATGGTATTTAACCTCAACGTTATTGAAGGATACACACACAAGGAGATCGGCGATATGCTGAATATTTCCGAGAACACTTCAAAATCGCAACTGTCGCGGGCAAGAAGTGTGCTCCAGGGCAAACTTAAAAAAAGAATAAAAGGTGACTGAAGAGCATAAATATCTCGACCAGCTTTTTCAAAGCAAGTTCGCCGCTTTTGAAGCAGAGCCGCCTGCCGCTGTGTGGCAAAATATCCATAAAAAGCTGCATAACAATGGCGGCGGTTCCATCAACCCCGTAACCTTTGCTACCATTGCAGCACTCATCATGATATCGGGCCTGCTCAGTTTCAGCATTATCAAGAACACCCCCGGGCATCTTGCCACACCTGCCGAAGGAACATCCATGCTCCTTGCCGACAATTTCTCCGCCCCCCTGCCTCCTGCAAATATGCGAATTATTCCATCCGGAAATTCGGAAACCCCGGCTGTCACTGAAATTGAAACACCAAATTCTTCCGAAGGCCACTTCACCGAAAAAGTAACCACCGTGGGCGATGCCCACAACAGCATGCATATCATGCAGCAGGAAACCGTTTTTGCACCGGCCTTTGAAAGAAATGCCTACCTGCAAAAGCTTAAATCCAGAAAAGCATTGCCGGCAATTCCCGTCGAAAACATGAATGGTAAGGAATATATCCCGGTACGCAACAGCCAGTACCAGCCTGTTTTTAACGACAGGGATCAAAAAGACCGGGCTTATGTATCCACAGCCCAATGGCAGTTCGGGCTACTGTTCAGCCCGCAGGTCACCTTCTACCCCAACGATGCCATAAACAACCAGCGGGGATATGGAATTGACTTCAGCGCCAGATGGAAGAAAAAGGAGTTTTTTATTGAATCGGGGATCGGCCTCGCCTTTTCTTCCGACAACGGTAATTATTCAATTGATTACGAAAAATATCTCGGCACTTACAACGACGTTTACAACGTTACCTTCGACACCCTGCCCGACGGCACGCTAAAGCCAAACTACCATACAAACCCGGTTGATGTATATGATACCATCGGGAAATACAGGATCGAGCAAACAAAGAACCGCTACACATACCTGCAGGTACCTGTATTGCTCGGTTTTCAGAAACAATTCGAGCGCTTTGGATGGTTCGTCAAAACCGGTCCGGTAATCTCCGTCATGCTAAGCAGTGATATCCCCACACCGGACACGGGCGACGACCGTATCATCGGGATCGATCAGCAAATGCCGGGCCGCGTAAATACACACTGGCAGCTTGCTTTCAGCGCCGGATTCACCTACCAGCTTTCCGACAGGGTAAGCCTGGCCGTTGAACCTACTTTCAGGTATTACCTGAACTCACAATATAACAGTAATTATATCAACACACGGCATCCTTACTCCCTTGGCTTAAGGACCGGACTATTGTTTAACTTCTAACTCAGCGCAGCAATGCAACAGATATACCCCCATCCGAAGCACTGCAGCAATACTGCCCGGCACCTGAGAAGGCTACTGATCAGAATGCTGCCACTGTCATTACTCATCATCCTTATCATCTCCATCACCACTGCCTTTGCCCAGGAGAACATCAACTATATCTACCTGTCAGGGCAGATAATCAATGCTGAGAATGGAGCACCGGTTCCGGGCCATCCGGTGTTCATCGAATCCAATTCTGAATCATTTGGGGGTTTTAACTATTTTCTTGCTGCACATACCGATGAATTCGGCTTCTTTTACGATACACTGAGCACGCCGGCCATAAACGGTTCGCTGGTAATCTATACCTTCGACATTAACAGCACCGAATACGATAAAGAAGAGTTTTTCAGATTCAACTGGGCTTCGGAATACCATTTAAATACAGGGCTGGAAATTCTCGACCCCGGAACGGTCACTGATTTCCAGGCTAACTTTGAAGCCTGCGACGACACACTTACATTCGACTCCCTGCTTTACTACTTCTCTGATAAATCAATGGGTTCCGGCATCATTTCCTGGTACTGGGACTTTGGCGACGGAAGCAGTTCGCTCGAAAAAGATCCGACACACCAATATATGGAACCGGGAGTGTATGATGTCAGCCTGACCGTATCGACCGAACCCCTCCAGCACGATTTCCGGACCAGCACCATTGTGAAAAAGGTCAAAGCCGGTATGCGCGATTACTATCATTTCGGCGGGCATGCCTTTGCCGGCTATTTTCCGGTTGACATCGGAATGGCTTATTTATATAAAATTGAACAGGATCAATTCATCCCCATTGATACCACCGAATTCGATACCCTTGGTTTTTATTTCTTCCCCCAACTGATCGAAGGATATTATAAGGTAAAGACTTTTCCCTCCACATCCTCGGTCAATGCCGGAAACTATATGCCTACCTATTTCGGGAACACCCTTTACTGGACAAAGGCAAAAACCATAGAACTTTTCGAAACCGCATGGGAATATGATATTGACATGATCCCCAACCATAATTACGCCAGCGGTATCGGGATCATCAACGGGGTTGTTTCGCTCGATGAAAATAAATCCAATGGCATTTACGACGTTGAAGTGATCCTTTTCAACGAAGCAGACAACTGCCTCACTTATATCCAATCCGATGATGAGGGAAACTTCCTGTTTTCGAAATTACCATACGGAACCTATAAAGTGATGGCCGAAGTCCCCGGAATGTATACCTATCCAACCGCCATCACCCTGTCGGAGGAAAGCCCTTTTGTTGACGACATCAGCATCATTATTTATGAAGAAGAAGTGCCCCACGGCATTGGCAATGACATCGGCAGCACCGTTTTGAAGCCAGGTAACATCTACCCGAACCCGGCCGGCCCCCACGCCAGTATCCCTTTCAAACTCCGGGAGAAGGGACAGGTACAGATCTTTATCCTTAACCAGGCGGGGCAGGTAACAGGCAGCTATGCCATGTTCCATGAAACGGGCGACCATACCGTACGGATGAATACCAGCCACCTGCCTGCAGGAATGTACAGCATGATGGTGCTGATCGGAAATGAAAAACATATCAAGCCTTTTATTAAGAACTATTGAGCTGATAATTGAAAAGATTTTCTGAAAAGGCACCTCGCATTTGCCAACGGGGTGCTTTTTTGTTATATTTATGAATTAAGTGAAAGAATCATACAGACAGGCAACCTTTGAAAAAGCCTGTAGTCTTTAATACAGTTAAGTTTTGATGGTTCCGGACCAGGAAATAATAGCAGGCTGCAAATCGGGTGAGCGCCAGGCTTTCAGTTTGCTCTATAATAAATATGCACCGGTGATGCTGGGTATCTGTATGCGGTATTGCAAACACAGGGAAGAAGCTGAAGATGTGCTTCACGAAGGGTTTATAAAAGTGTTTACAAACATAAAGAAGTTCAGGGGAGACGGATCCTTCGAAGGCTGGATCAAACGGATCATGATCAATACATCGCTAAGCAATTACCAGGCAAACCTGAAGCATTATTTCAAGTCGGATATTGACCAGTTCCGCGACCTGCCGGGAGAAGATGAGGACAGGGGAATTTATGAGCACGCTCCTCCACGGTCACAATTACTGGATCTGATACAGGAGCTCCCCACTGGTTACCGCTTTGTGTTCAACATGTATGTTTTTGAAAACTTCTCCCACAAAGAAATTGCCCGTGAACTTGGCATCTCCGTGAATACATCAAAATCACAACTTGCAAAAGCCAGAAAGCAATTGCAGAAAAAACTGAAAGAAATCTATAAGCTGGAACCAAACATCCGTTCAAAATGAAAAATGAACGTAAACACGGCATCGACAAACTATTCTATGAATCGTTGAGCGGCAACCGGATTGAGCCGTCGGCTTCCGTATGGAATTCTTTAACACAACATATCCCGTCACGGGGAGCAGGCGGGCTCTATCTGCTCCTGTTCAGCAGCCTCATCATCGGGGCGGCTTCCCTTTTACTGATTGCCGGCCTGCGTTCAGACCGTCCTGCAGCTAAGCAAACAGAGCAACAGCTTGTATGGAATGAAACTGTTGCCGAAAGTCATCAGTACCTGAATCCGATGACCACATGGACAGCGGATGAAGAGCAGGCAACAAATGCACCAGGCCTGGCCCCAACCTCCCCGGATATCACATTGCCATCCGGTGAAGGATCATCAGACCTTACCTATACACAGCGGACGCCCGAAAGCATGATATCTTCTGCCCCCTATATTGCCGAAAGCAACTCCGGAAAAACAGAAATGGATATGCTACGCCTGGCGGTCAATAAGGTTCCGTATATGAAAACAAAGCTCAAGGGCACCGGCCATCATAAACTGTCATCCGACAAATACCGTATTGCCGGTAAACCCCGGTTCAACCTGCCGGTTAAAGACACTTATGCCAGGAAAGCAAGCATGCTTTTTGGGGCAGGATTCAGCCCGGCCATAAATATTTACCCCGACGGGCAAAACCGCAACGATTATTCCTTTGAGGTAACAACGACCTGGGAGAAAGCGGGCTTTATTGCCGAGAGCGGACTGGGCCTGCAGTATGCCAGCGAAAATGCGCAATACCAGATTAATTACACCAGTTACGACAGCGTGGGATTCTATATCGGGGTAATCTCCTTCAGCCCTGCCCCCAACAATCCCGACTCTGTAGTCCTGCAAACAAGCTTCATGAATATCTACGACAGCATTGACCATGTTGTGATCAGGGAGAACTCCAATAAATACCTTTACCTGCAGATCCCCTTCAGGATAGGATACAGGTTACATCAATCCGATCGTTTTTCGATCGACCTGAAAACCGGAATTATATTTTCGGTACAGATTTACCGGGATATCCCGGGGGTTCCTTATCAGGGAACGGATGCCGGGCAGGTTGAAGTGAACAGGCTATATCCCGACAGGCTTCAGACCAACTGGCAGTATACGGCTGGCATAGGGTTGAATTACCATGTCAGCTCACGGCTGCGGTTCACACTCATGCCACAATACCGGCAATACATAAAATCCGTTTATTCACCAAATTCATCATATCCCGCCAGGTCGCCATATGCTTTCGGCCTCTGGGGCGGCGTATACTTTCATTTTTAATGATCCTGAAAAGCATGAAATACAAAATACTATTCATCCTCTTACTTTTCACCCCAGGTTTACAAGCGGTGCAGGCGGGTAAGCCATCCCCGAAGTTTTCGGAATGTACCAGCCATTTTACCTGGGAACGGGTGGAAGGCACCAATACAAGCATACAGTTTCAGAATGAATCTTCGGGAAATTTTACCAACTGGCTTTGGGATTTCGGCGACGGAACCACCTCGGGGCTTTTTCATCCCCAGCACGAATTTCCTTACTTTGGCTCATATATCGTTTGCCTCACGGTGAGCAACGGCAGCGGATATTCGGATACTTTTTGCGACACGGTTGTTATCGAACCACAATGTGATGCCAACTTCTCATTCAGTTATGTTCCGACCACCCCCATTAACGTGCAATTTACCGATCTTTCAACCGGGTTCCCCGATACCTGGCTCTGGGACTTTGGCGACGGAAATACTTCCACACTGCAAAACCCGGTTCATGCCTACCCTGTGCCGGGTGATTATACCGTTTCACTTTTCATCAGGCATGACGACTCGCTTTATACATGTTTCGACACCATTTCGAAAACCGTATTCATTCCCGATTCCATGAATTGTGAAGCCGCTTTTACATATGAAATAAGCCCTGAACAGGCATTTGAAGTGGCCTTCACCGACCATTCCAGCGGCAACATCAGTAACTGGGAATGGGATTTTGGCGATGGCAGCATTTCCTTCCAGCAAAATCCCTTACACCAGTATGAAGGACCCGGCGAATACCTGGTATGCCTGAATGTTTTCAATGCCGACTCGATGACATACTGCTTCCATTTTATATGCAAGACCATTTTGCTGAACGAGCCCGTCAATTGCCAGGCTGATTTTTCTGTTATGGCCGATTCCGGCAGCCACATCATGTACCATTACACCTTCATTAACCACAGCGCAGGTTATACCGACCAATGGAAATGGGATTTTGGTGACGGCAATTATTCGCAGCAGCAGCATCCCGTTCATGTTTATGAATCACCGGGCACCTATATGGTTTGTTTGGAGGCATGGAACAACAATTATCCGGGTTGTACCGATACGCGTTGCAAGCTTGTAAAAACGGCCGAATACTACCAATTGGGCGGCCTCGCCTTTATTGGCGACAATCCCATCAACAATCCCTATCCCACGGGCGACACCGGTATTGCGATTCTTTACAGGCAACGCAAGGATTTGAGTCTGCTGCCTGTCGACACAAACAGGTTCCACCAGCTCGGTTATTACTGGTTCAACAACATGATGGAACAGCCTTATGTGATTTGGATCGGTCTTACGCCGGCTTCGGTTCATTACCGGCAGTTTATCCCTTCCTATTATTCTTCGGCGATGAGCTGGCAGGAGGCAGATGCTTTGGTATTGAACAACAATATGTATGAAATAAACATATCGATGCTCGCAGCCGGCGGGGCCGAAAACGGGCCCGGCAGGATCGGCGGGCGCGTGGTACACGGCAATTCGCCCAAACAGGAAAGTCATCGAAGTTTTCATGATATTCCCGTAATCCTTACCTCAGCCGGCAACCAGCCGCTCGAATGGACCATCACTAATGAATACGGGCAATTTGAGTTTATCAGCATTGCCCTGGGTGAATATAAAGTCATTGCCGATATGGCGGGCGTTTATTCTTTCCCCGAAACGGTTGTCCTCAGCCAGGATCATCCCGTAAACGACACTGTACGCATTGAAATGTACACGGAATCGCCCTTGTACGTCGAAAAGCCCTTACAGGATCCTGTCAGCCTGCTGGAGATCTACCCGAACCCGGTAAATAATAAATTGAATCTGACATTACTCTCTGATATTTCACAGAAGTTGCAAATAAGTATTTACAACATCAGCGGACAGCGTGTTTACGAGGAGGAAGCACTGCTGAACAAAGGGCGGCAAATATTGCAGGTTCCTTGTGGGAACCTCAGTTCGGGATTGTACTGGCTGTCGGTTCATGCCAGGGGAAAAACCGCTGCGGGTAAAAAGTTCCTGAAGCAATAAGAAGCCCATACCCTCCCCCGCCTACTGCCGGCGTCAACAGCAGGCCATCCGTTAATTCCAGGCAAAAGTATGCAGCATGTGTTCGATGTCCTTACGAAGCAGCCCGATGACGGGGGCAAGGGAATCATTGTTCGGCTGTAACTCGAAATACAGGGCTCCCCTGACAAAATGCCGAAGGCTGTCGGTAATAAAGAACTGACAGGGTGATGCAGCGCCCATTCCTTCAATCTGGTATATAAGCCCAAAAACCTTTCTTTCCCTGTCGAGGATAAGGGAATCGTGGATGGCGCTTGCCTTGGGAATATGTTTCATCACAAAATTCCTTGAATCTTCGAGGTATTCAGTCAGATTTCCGTCGACCACCTTGTAGCTGATATGGATCCTGCCCTTAAACGCAGGGAAATCAACATTCAGCCAGTAAGGCTCATCGGGGGCATGGGGGTCGGGGCTGAGCGTAGCATAAACCGGGTATTCAAAACGGTATGGGAAGGTAGAATCAAACAAGACATATTCCTGTTTGGGGAGGTCAATCCTGAAATAGCCGCGCGGCTTTGGTGAATAATTGCTTTCGCAGGCAGGCAGAGCTGATAGAATAAAAACCAGGAAGCCTATTTGGAAACACCTATTCATGCTGCACATCTTTGATATATACTTCTACTCTTTTGATCCTTTTCTGATCGGCTTCCACAACTTTGAACACAAAGTTCAGAAAGTTTGTTACATCACCTTTTTGGGGTATCTTTCCTTCCAGCTCCAGGATCAGGCCTGCCAGGGAATCTGATTCGCCCTTTACATCCTCAAAGAGTTCATCATCCACTTCAATGATCTTGCAGAAGTCGTTGATGCTTGTTTTTCCTTCAAAGATAAATGTGCGGTTATCAATTCTTTCATACATGGATTCCCCCAGTCCGATGTCAGATTCATCCATGATCTCGCCAACGATCTCCTCAAGGATATCCTCAAGGGTGATGATGCCGGATGTGCCGCCATATTCGTCAACAACAACAGCCAGGTGTATCTTTTTTTCCTGAAATTCCTGTAGCAGGTCGTTAATTTTTTTGTTTTCCGGAACGAAAAATGCATCCCGAATAATCTCCTGCCACTGGAACTGGGTCACATTATCGATATGCGGCAGGAGGTCTTTTACATATAACACCCCCTTGATATTATCAAAACTTTCGCTGTAGACCGGTATACGCGAAAAACCTGATTCGATGATCACTTCCATTACACTGGAAAATTTATCCTGTATGTCGAGTGCTACCACGTCCATCCTTGAGCGCATGATCTCTTTCACTTCCAGATCGCCGAACCTGACAATCCCTTTCAGGATCTTTTTTCCATCTTCCGGGGTTGTTTCTCCGGCCATAATTTCGATGGCATCGGAAAGCTCACTTCTTGAAATGGCTTGTCCCTTGCTTGCCAGTTTCCTGTCGAGAAATGTAGTTGACCTCACCAGGATGGTACTGAAGGGATAAAAAAGGCGTACAAGAAACCGAAGTGTTCGGGCCATATTTACGGCAAACTGCACAGGGTAAATACTGGCATACATCTTTGGCAGGATCTCGCCCAGGAGGAGGATGAGGGCGGTAACCACGATCACCTGCAACAAGAATTCCAGCAACGTGAATTCGGCAAGGTTGAACCAGAGGCTGACAATATATGTAGACAAGATGACGATGGCAACATTAACAAAATTATTACCGATCAGGATGGTTGCCAGCAGGCGCTTTGGCCTTTCAAGCAGTTTAAGCACGGGATGGTCAATATCGGAGCGGTCTTCCCTCAGTTTATTTCTTTGCTGCGGATTCAGTGAAAAAAAGGCTGTTTCGGATCCCGAGATCATGGCTGAGAAGAAAAGCAAAATGATCATCACAAGCAATGATATCAGGATGGTAATAGAAAAAGGCTTGACAAATGCTTCAAGCAATATGGCGGAAGCACTGATTAAAAGCCCGGCAGAATCTGGATCTTCCAATTGATATTTTATTTTCTTGTAACTGTATGCCGGAGGCATACAGCTCAATGAATACAAATATAACACAAAAAAGCATACCGCTGCAAAAGCGCAGCGGTATCAGTTCAGTTCACAAAAATAAAAATTTTCATTTGATCTGCTCCTGATAGATAGCAAAGGCATTTTCAGGAACGGTAAATTAATCTGCTTAACTGTCATTAGAACGGCAAATCGTCTTTTTCATCTGCGGGGTCTATATCCGCTGATGCCGTTTCCTCTGCAGATGCCGGCCGTCCGTTGCTGTCGTCCATATCCCTTCGTCCGCCAAGCATGGTCATGTTGTCGGCTTGGATCTCGGTTGTATAACGTTTTACGCCATCCTTATCGTCCCAGGAACGTGTTCTGATCCTTCCCTCGATATACACCTGGTTACCCTTTTTAAGGTATTTTTCAGCTACTTCTGCCAGTCCGCGCCACAACACGATATTGTGCCATTCGGTCTGGGTTACCCTTTCACCATCTTTGTTCTTGTAGGTTTCGGAAGTTGCAAGGGTAAAATTTGCCACCTTCGCACCGCTTTCAATTGTTCTTACCTCGGGATCCTTCCCGAGATTCCCAACCAGGATTGCTTTGTTAATTCCAGCCATCGTTCTTCTGTTTTAATAGTTACACAAAGTTAGTTATTTTATTAAAGCCGTCGCGCACAAATCATCAAATTGGCAGCGGCTCTATCTGTTAATACCCATTTTTCCAAAAAGTCGCACTTTATTGATGATTTTTTTTTGATTCATCGCTTTTTTCTGACAAAATCCGGCAAAAATCAAGGAATGCCTTATCCATTATAAATCGCTCAATTAGCCGTGGAAGAGGCAAATGATGGAGGCTCTCCAGCGTTATCCTTTCCCATCCGGGCTGCATGATCAGCTTAGCGGCATCCGATAAATCCAGCAGAAAAAACTTTGCCATGATGGTACGGTGTGTTAGTTGATGCCGGATTCCGGGTGTTACATGTTGCAGGCGAAAGCCATTTTTGAAAATACTTTTCCATTGGGAAGTCTCTGCGAGGTCAAGGATCCCCGCAGAATGATCCGTTTCGATCAGCGGGAAATCATAAAGATTTTTCCAGATATCATTTTCGGTCCTTTTTTTCATGATCAAAGTTTCCACAATTTCAGGCAAGCCGATTACCAGATAATTAAAATGCCTGATCCGGGGCAGGGCTTTGGATTCCCTCACGGGCAAGGCAGCCACCTTATTATTTGTATAGGCATAACAAGCATAATTAAAGATACATCGCTGGCATGACGGCTTGGCGGGGACACACTGCAGGGCTCCGAATTCCATCACAGCCTGGTTGAAATCACCGGGGCGCAAAGGATCCATTTCCCTTTCCATAAGCATTTCCGCCTCGCGATACAGCCGGCTGCCAGTGCTTTCGATGCCAAAAAGCCGTGACATCACCCTTTTTACATTTCCGTCAACAACGGGTACGCTGATGCCGAAAGCGATGGAGGCAATGGCTGCCGCAGTATATTTCCCCACCCCGCTCAGTTTAAGTATCTGTTCATAGGTGTCGGGGAACACACCCCGACAGCCATCCATGATCTGCCGGGCAGCCTGCAACAAGTGCCGTGCCCGGGAATAATACCCCAGTCCCTGCCAGGCTTTCAGTACATCCTTTTCGCTGGCATTGGCCAGCGATTCAATGTCGGGGTACTGGCTGCTAAAGCGAAGGTAATAATCCTTACCCTGTTCCACACGTGTTTGTTGAAGAATGACTTCCGAAAGCCAGATCAGGTAAGGATCACGGCTCTGCCTCCAGGGAAGGTCACGGCAATGCTGCCCATACCAGTTTATAATGTCGTTTGAAAACTTCATGTCTAGAGGGAACAAATTTATTTAGAGAACTTTAGAAATAAAAAATTATTTGCGTATTCATCATTGATTGAAAAAAAATTATATATTTGCAGCCCATAACACAATGAATATGTTTAACCTATTAAAAAATATATCATGACAAAAGCAGAAATCGTAGCAGATATCGCAAACAAAACAGGAATTGAAAAAGTAGCCGTTCAGGCCACCATCGAATCTTTTATGGAAGCCGTTAAAGAATCGCTCGTTAAGGGTGAAAATGTTTACCTGAGAGGATTTGGCAGTTTTACCGTTAAGAAAAGGGCTCAGAAAACCGGCAGGAACATTTCCAAGAATACAACCATCATCATTCCGGAACACTTCATTCCTTCCTTCAAACCTGCTAAAAGCTTTGTCAGCAGCGTAAAAAAGAATGTAAAATAATCGTTTAAAAAAACTATTATGCCAAGCGGGAAAAAGAAGAAAAGACACAAGATGTCGACCCACAAGCGCAAAAAACGCTTGAGAAAAAACAGACATAAGAAGAAATAAGTGAACAGTTGCATAATGTTCGAACAGGACATTATGCAATTGTTTTAAATTTTTGAATCCCCTCCGCTTTTCCATGCCGCCTTTCTTTTTTTTTGATCATTGATATGTTTTTTATCAGTGGTTTTAATTTTAAACCTCATTATCGTGGAAAAGGAATTAATCATTCATTCTTTTAAAAACGAGGTAGATATTGCTTTGCTGGAGGACAAGTCACTTGTTGAACTCCATAAGGAAAAGGTCGATAATAATTACGCCGTAGGCGATGTATATCTTGGCCGGGTAAAGAAGATCATGCCGGGCCTGAATGCTGCTTTCGTAGACGTAGGCTATGAAAAAGACGCCTTTTTGCATTACCTGGATCTGGGCCCACAGGTTAAATCCCTGAATAAATTTGTTCAGCATACGATGAACCCTAAGCGGCCATTGCCCGATATCAGCCAGTTCAGCTTAGAGGCCGAAATTGAAAAAACCGGCAAGATCTCATCCGTCCTGAAAGCAAACCAGCTCGTTACCGTCCAGATCGCCAAGGAGCCCATATCTACCAAGGGGCCCAGAATCTCATCAGAGATATCTTTCGCAGGACGTTACCTGGTGCTGGTTCCCTTCTCAAACCGTATATCGATCTCGCAAAAGATCAGGAACATCGACGAGCGGAACAGACTAAAAAGGCTAATCCAGAGCATCAAGCCCAACAATATGGGGGTGATCATCCGCACCGTTGCAGAAAATAAACTGGTTGCCGATCTGGATGCCGACCTAAAAAGCCTCGTTAAGAAATGGACCATCATGACGCGGAAGCTTCGCGGCCTGAAAGCCCCGAGCAAGGTGATCAGCGAACTCGACCGTACCTCTGCCCTGTTGCGCGACATATTGAATGAAACTTTCAACAACGTATATATTGACGATCATGATTTGTACGAGGAGGTGCGCAACTACATCAGTAAGATCGCCCCGCAAAAAACCGATATCGTAAAATTTTACAAGGGCAAGGCGCATATCTTCGAGAATTTTGGTATCGACAAGCAGATCAAAAGTTCATTCGGGAAAAACGTGACCATCAAAAGCGGTGTTTACCTGATCATTGAGCATACCGAAGCCCTTCATGTGATCGATGTTAACAGCGGCCATCGCGTAAACAAAAAGAATTCGCAGGAAACAAATGCCCTGGAAGTTAACCTCGAAGCTGCAGCGGAAATCGCACGGCAACTAAGATTGCGTGATATGGGGGGGATTATCGTGATCGATTTCATCGACATGACGGAATCGAGACACCGGCGCGACCTCTTCCAGAAACTAAAGGAAGAAATGGCAAAAGACCGGGCAAAGCATACCATTTTACCACCCAGCAAATTCGGTCTTGTGCAGTTGACCCGTCAGCGCGTTCGCCCGGAAATGACCATCGAAACCCTCGAAAAATGCCCTGCCTGCGACGGGACGGGCAAGATCCGACCCAGCATCATCATCACTGATGAGATCGAAAACAATATCAGGTATCTCATCCACGAACAGAATGAAAAGCATATCATCCTCGAAGTCCATCCATTTCTGCATGCATACATCAATAAGGGATGGTTTTCGTCAGTAAAGGCAAACTGGCAGCGAAAACTGGGCAAAAAGATCAAAACCAGGAAAAACAGCAATTATCACTTTCTGGAATACCACATTTTCGACCAGAATGGTGAGAAACTGAAAATATAAAAGATTATGATCGAAACCGTTGTTAGCGGCATCCGCCCTACAGGCAACCTGCATCTGGGTAATTATTTTGGGGCCATGAGGAATTTTGTTAAGATGCAGGAAAACAACCACTGTTTCTTTTTTATTGCCGATTATCACAGCCTGACCACACATCCCACACCTGAAGACCTGCACGGTAACGTGAAGAACGTGCTGGTTGAATACCTGGCCGCCGGCATCGACCCCGACAAGGCAACCATCTATATCCAGAGTGATGTTCCCGAAATCCCCGAATTGTATCTTCTGCTTAACATGAATGCATACCTGGGTGAACTGGAACGATGTACTTCCTTCAAGGAAAAAGTAAGAAAGCAACCCGAAAATGTCAATGCCGGCCTGCTAACCTATCCTACGCTGATGGCCGCCGACGTGATCATTCACAAGGCATCAAAAGTACCTGTCGGGAAAGACCAGGAACAGAACCTCGAAATGATGCGCACCTTTGCGAGGCGCTTTAACCGTATGTACCAAACCGAATTCTTCCCCATCCCCCAGGCATATAATTTCGGTGAAGCCCTGATAAAGATCCCCGGCCTTGATGGCACGGGGAAAATGGGTAAATCGGAAGGTGAAGGCAATGCCATTTTCCTGGCCGATCCGCCTGAAGTGATCAGAAAAAAGGTGATGCGCGCGGTAACTGACAGCGGCCCCGCGAAGAAGAACCAGGAAAAACCCGAACCCATCCAAAACCTTTTCACACTCATGGAAGTGGTTTCCAAAACAGACACCATATCCCACTTTGAGGAAGCCTACAACAATTGTACGATCCGTTATGGTGACCTTAAAAAACAACTGGCTGAAGATATCATCATCTTTACCACCCCCTTCCGGGAAAGGATGCAGGAGCTGGCAAATGATCACGACTACCTGCGAAAGGTTACGTACCGGGGCGCAGAAAAGGCAAGGGTCAGCGCAGGCAATACCCTTCGTGAAGTAAGGGAGATTATCGGTTTTAAACCCTTTTAATGCCGGATACCACCGAAATAGGCAGGCATACCGAAAAAGCGGTACTCATTGGCGTAATCAGTAAACCGGACAATGGAAGCGCCGCAAGGGAACATATTGAAGAGCTGGCATTCCTGCTGGAAACCGCCGGCGGAACAGTTGTCAAAACCTTCCTGCAATCGCTCGATCATGCCGATCCCCGAACCTTTGTCGGATCAGGCAAGCTGGAAGAGATCCGGCAGTTTGTCAGCGATAATGAGATCGACATGGCAGTGTTCGATGATGAGCTGAGCCCTTCACAGATCAGGAACATCGAAAAGTCACTCCAATGCAAAATCCTCGACCGTAACAATTTGATCCTCGACATTTTTGCCGGGCGCGCACGCACGGCAAATGCAAAAACACAGGTTGAACTGGCACAATACATATATCTTCTCCCGAGGCTCACGCGCATGTGGACCCACCTCTCGAAACAAAAGGGTGGTATCGGCCTTAAGGGACCCGGTGAAACAGAGATAGAAACCGACCGCCGCATCATCAGGGACCGGATTGCCCTGCTGAAAAATAAGCTGAAACAGATCGACCGCCAAAAGACCACCCAGCGACAGAACCGTGGCAAGATGGTAAGGGTAGCCCTGGTTGGCTATACCAATGTTGGCAAATCAACATTGATGAACCTGTTAAGCAAATCAAACGTATTTGCCGAAAACAAACTCTTTGCCACCCTCGACACCACCGTACGGAAAGTCGTGCTCAATAACCTCCCCTTCCTTATTTCCGATACTGTTGGGTTTATCAGGAAACTGCCACACAGTTTGATCGAATCATTCAAATCGACACTCGACGAAGTGAGGGAAGCCGATCTGCTCATTCACATTGCGGATATCTCCCACAGCGATTTTGAGGAACAGATCGCCACCGTCAGGCAAACACTGATCGAGATCGGGGTAATCGATAAACCGCTCATCATGGTCTTTAACAAGATTGATGCTTTCAGGGAAAAAGAAATAGTAAACATCCATGATGAGGAAGATGTTGAAAGGCACTACAGCCTTGACGATCTGCGAAAGATGTGGATGGCCGGCAGTGACATTCCCACGGTATTCATTTCCGCTAAAAACAAGAACAACATCGATGAATTACGAAAATTACTTTACGAGGAAGTAAAAAAGATACATATCAGCAGGTACCCGCATAATACAAGGCCCTTCGATGAAATGGACACATAGCGGAAAGCTTAACGATCACCGGCTGAAAAAAAGCAAATTGTTTCCATCTCTCTTCTGAATGCAATCCACTCAATGATATCCATGGCTGTTTTTTCATCCAGACCGTTAATATCAAGCCTGAAAAGATGATCCTTCCGCCCCCAGTCCTTACGCCTGATATAACGGTTCCTTCTGTTTTCTCCGGCAGCATCAACCCTGATCCTTGGAAGCCGGTTTTCTTTCAGTTCAATATCAACCTTCCCCATTTGCCGGGAAATGGTAAAATAGGCCACCCGAATATGTTTAAACCCCGTTTTCCTGAAAAAGCCGGGTAAACCAATATACAACCGCTTCCTGTAGCGCTTGCTGGCCGAAATATAATACAGTCCGTTTTCGAGTTTCGATTCCCTGTTCCTGAAAGTGATCTTTCCAAAGGATTCGCGGTATTCGAGCGGAAGCTTATTGATCCGTTCCGCCAGGGTATTTACCAATCCGGCAAAAGCCTCATAAGCCTTGCCGTTGACCTGGTAATTTTCCCTGATCTTTTCCTTTCTGAGCCTGGTCTTTTCACGGAGCTTCGCAGGATCATTTTTCATAACGGCTGAACGTTCAGCTTCCTCCAACCAGTTTGCCATATTCACTGTTTTGCGTTTATACTTTCTTTCCTGATACCTTTCAACTACATATTACGCCTGTACTGCCCGCCTACTTCAAACAAAGCCTGCGTGATCTGGCCGATGGAGCAATACCTGGCTGCCAGCATGATCCCTTCAAAAACGTTTTCATTCCGGATGGCTTTGTTCTTCAGTTCATCGAGATGCATTTCGGCTTCTTTCTCCCAGGTCTGATGTAATTCACGGATGGTTCTGATCTGTTGTTCCTTTTCTTCCGGTGTGGCCCTGATCACCTCCCCGGGGATCACTGTGGGGCTGCCCTTGCTCGAAAGAAAAGTATTTACGCCCATGATCGGCAATTTTCCGGTATGTTTGAGGGTTTCGTAATAGAGTGATTCCTCCTGTATCTTGCTCCGCTGGTACATGGTTTCCATGGCACCCAGTACACCGCCCCTTTCGGTAATGCGGTCGAATTCCATTAAAACGGCTTCCTCAACCAGGTCGGTTAGTTCTTCGATGATGAAGGAGCCCTGGAGGGGATTCTGGTTTTTCGCCAGCCCCAGTTCATGATTGATAATGAGTTGTATGGCCATGGCCCGTCGCACCGACTCCTCGGTGGGTGTGGTGATGGCCTCATCGTATGCATTTGTGTGCAGTGAATTGCAATTGTCGTAAATGGCATAGAGGGCCTGAAGGGTCGTGCGTATGTCATTAAAATCGATCTCCTGCGCATGCAGGGAGCGCCCTGAAGTCTGAATATGATACTTCAGTTTTTGTGCGCGTTCATTCGCACCATACTTCAGTTTCATAGCCTTGGCCCAGATCAGCCGCGCCACCCTGCCCAGGACGGAATATTCGGGATCGATGCCATTGGAAAAGAAAAATGAGAGATTCGGGGCAAAGGAATTTATGTCCATTCCGCGCGAAAGATAATACTCAACGTAGGTAAAGCCGTTTGCCAGGGTGAAAGCAAGTTGTGAAACAGGGTTGGCCCCTGCTTCGGCAATATGGTAACCGGAAATAGAAACCGAATAAAAATTCCTGACATCATTTTGGTTAAAATACTCCTGCACGTCACCCATCATTTTCAATGCAAAGTCGGTGGAGAAGATACAGGTATTCTGGGCCTGGTCTTCCTTGAGGATGTCGGCCTGCACCGTTCCCCTGACCCGGCAGATGGTATCAGCCTTGATCTTTTCATATGTTCCGGCAGGCAACACCATGTCGCCCGTAACACCGAGCAACATCAGTCCAAGACCATTATGCCCGGCGGGGATGGGGCCATTGTACTGTGGCCTGGGAGTTCCTTTTTCACGATATATGGCTTCAATCTTACGGTTCACTTCTTCTTCCAGGCCGTTTTCGCGTATATATAATTCGCATTGCTGGTCGATGGCTGCGTTCATAAAGTATCCAACCAGGGTTGGGGCCGGACCATTAATGGTCATAGATACGGAAGTTTTCGGATCGACAAGGTTAAATCCCGAATACAATCTTTTGGCATCGTCGAGACAGGAAACAGAAACACCTGCGTTCCCGATCTTACCGTAAATATCGGGTCTCAGGTCGGGATCGCGGCCATAGAGGGTTACCGAATCGAAGGCTGTTGACAGCCTCACGGCAGGCATCCCGGCCGAAAGGTAATGAAAGCGTTTATTGGTGCGTTCGGGGCCACCTTCACCGGCAAACTGCCTGGTAGGATCTTCACCTTCCCGCTTAAACGGAAATACGCCCGCAGCAAAGGGAAATTCGCCCGGTACGTTTTCACGCAGGATCCACTTCAGGATATCGCCCCAGGCTTTGTAACGGGGAAGGGTGATCTTCGGGATAGGCAGGCGCGAAAGCGATTCGGTATGCGTTTCAACCCTAAGTTCATGATCACGAACCTTAAAAATAAACTCCTTTTCCTTATATGACCTGACCTTGTCATCCCACATCTTCAGCAATTCCAGGTTATGGGGGTCGAGATCGAGTTCTTCTTTCCGGTAAAGTTCCTCCAGTTCACCGGCATTCCCGCCATTTTCCCTGATGAGCCGGATGGTTTCCCCAATGGCATACATTCGCTGGGCCACCCCGGCCTGCGCATCGCTCCATTCGTTGTAGCCACGGATGGTTTCGGATATTTCAGACAAATAACGGGTACGGCGGGGCGGGATGATATAGATCTTTTCCGACATTTCACCGGCAGAACTAAGCCTGCTTTTAAATTTTCCGTCAGCAAGTTCATTGATGCGATCAATGATGGCCCTGTAAAGCTGGTTAACCCCGGGATCGTTAAACTGCGAAGCGATGGTGCCGTATACGGGCATGTCGTCGGGGTCGGCATCAAAAAGCCGGTGATTGCGCATATATTGTTTTTTCACATCCCTGAGCGCATCCAGCGCTCCCCTTTTGTCAAATTTGTTCAGGGCGATGATGTCGGCAAAATCAAGCATATCGATCTTTTCAAGCTGTGTGGCAGCCCCGTATTCGGGCGTCATCACATAGAGCGAGAAATTGCTGTGATCAATGATCTCGGTATCGGACTGCCCGATGCCGGATGTTTCAAGAATGATAAGGTCGAAACCACAAGCCTGCAGGATGGTTTCGGCATCCTTAACATATTTCGACATGGCCAGGTTTGACTGGCGTGTAGCCAGCGAACGCATAAACACCCTTTGATCGCTGATGGAATTCATCCTGATCCGGTCGCCAAGCAATGCGCCGCCGGTCTTTCTTTTGGATGGGTCAACCGAGATGATGGCAATGGTTTTTGAAGGAAAATCGTCGAGGTATCTTCTAACGATCTCATCCACCAATGAGGATTTCCCCGAGCCGCCGGTACCGGTGATCCCAAGCACGGGTGATTTCTTTTTGTTCCCGGCCAGTTTCTCTATGAGGCTATTAACCTGCTCAGGATAGTTTTCGGCAGCAGAGATCAATTGTGCAATGGCATGCGGGTTTTTTTTCTTCAGGTCGTCTGTCTTAACCTTTATATCCTTCCCGCTTGGATAATCCGACTGCTTTATCACATCGTTGATCATCCCCTGCAAACCCATTTTCCGGCCGTCATCCGGCGAATAGATCCTGCTGATGCCATACTGGTGAAGTTCCTCGATCTCTTCCGGCAGGATAACCCCGCCGCCGCCGCCAAATATCTTTATATGGCCGCAGCCCTGTTCCTTCAGCAGGTCATACATATATTTAAAATACTCGGTATGTCCGCCCTGGTATGAAGTGATGGCTACAGCCTGTGCATCCTCCTGAACGGCGCAATCAACAATCTCCTGTACCGAGCGGTCGTGTCCGAGATGGATCACCTCCACACCCGTACTCTGCAGGATGCGGCGCATAATATTGATGGCGGCATCGTGCCCGTCGAAAAGGGAAGCAGCCGTTACGATCCTCACATGGTTTTTGGGTTTGTATACCTCCTGATTCATATTCATGATGGGTAGCTGTTTTTGAGATGAATGCAAATATAGGACTTATTCAGGAAAATGAAAAAACGGGCTTCCTGCCGGGTCTTTAAAGGCACCGGTATATTTGGCGGTAATTTAATTTTAATCTAAATGATATTCTTTATAATATTGTTTGAAAATATATACAACTAACTTAAACCACTCAGCCAATCATGATCAAGTCCATACTTTTCGCGATCAGCCTTTTGATTACCATTGGTGTTTTTTCCTATACGGCATACCGGATTAGCCGGTTTTTCAGGCTTACAAAACCATATCCTGTCAAAAACTGGCCAAGACGTTTTGCTGTTATGATGAAAGTGGCCTTCGGCCAGACCAAGATCTTCCGCAGGCCGGTAACCGGTTTGATGCATGCCCTTGTTTGGTGGGGCTTTATCGTGATCCTTTTCGGCAGCATCGAAATGATCATCGACGGGCTGGCCGGAACCGAGCGGGTGCTTTCGTTCCTGGGCCCCGTTTACGACCTGCTCATCCTGCTGGGCGACGTCTTCGCGGCCATCATCGTACTGCTCATCCTGGCATTCCTTACCCGGAGGCTTTTCATGAACATCAGCCGTTTCGCCGGCCGCGAAATGAAACACAAATCGCATATGGATGCCAATATGGCCCTCAGCCTGATCGGCCTGCTGATGGTGAGCCTGCTGGGCATGAACACTTTTTATATACTCGACAATGTTACGGCAGGAAAAGCCATTGAAGGGATCTACCCGGTAAGTCAACGCCTGGCAGGTTTCTTTACAAATTTTGACCCGGCGCAGATTCACCTCTGGCACGAGATCAACTGGTGGGCCCATATCCTGCTGATCTTCCTCTTTGCCAACATTCTTCCCTATTCAAAGCATTTTCATGTATTCATGTCGGTTCCCAATGTTTTGCTGAGCAGGCTTGAGCCGCTCGGATACCTGCCGAACATGCCTGAGATCACCCGCGAAGTAAAGATGATGATGAATCCGGATACAGCTTTTGCCGCTGCTCCCGCCGGCGGTGAAGAGCCTGTTTCACGTTTCGGCGTTCTGGATGCCGAAGATGTGACATGGAAGAATTACCTGGATTCGCTCGCGTGTACCGAATGCGGGCGCTGTACGGCTGTATGCCCGGCAAACATCACCGGTAAAATGCTTTCGCCCCGCAAGATCATGATGGATCTCCGGGCCAGGATGAAGGAGAAAGGCCCCGGCCTTTTAAAAGACAAAAACTTCACCGACGGAAAGTCGCTCATCAGGGATTATATCAGCGAAGAAGAACTTTGGGCATGTACCACCTGCAATGCCTGTGCCCAGGAATGCCCCATCAATATCAACCAACCCGGGCTGATCGTCGACATGCGGCGTTATCTGGTAATGGAAGAGTCGGCAGGGCCGGGAGAACTTAACAGCATCTTCTCCAATATCGAAAACAACGGTGCACCCTGGCAGTTCTCACCCGAAGACCGCATGCTGTGGGCCCAGGGACTGGAGGTACCCCTGATGGCTGAAAAACATGCAGCCGGGGCAACAGCTGAATACCTTCTCTGGATCGGATCGGCAGGTGCATTCGACGACAGGTACAAGAAAGTGTCGAAAGAACTCGTCAAGGTCCTTCATCATGCCGGCATTGATTATGCCGTTCTGGGAACCGAAGAAACAGACAGCGGCGATGTGGCCCGCCGGGCAGGCAATGAAATGCTCTTCCAGATGCAGGCCCTGACACTGATCGAAATATTCAACCAATATGGCGTGAAAAAGATCCTGACCGCCTGCCCCCACGAATACAACACTTTTAAAAACGAATATCCCGATCTTGGCGGTCATTATGAGGTGATACACCACAGCCAGTTGCTGCGCGACCTCATTGATCAGGGAAAGATCAAACTTTCCGATACAAGCTTTTCGGGTAAAAGGATCACTTTTCACGATCCCTGTTATCTGGGGCGGGCAAACGGAGAATATAAGGCGCCCCGGAAAGTGCTTTCCGCACTCAGGGGAAACCTGGTGGAAATGAAACGGAACAAGAGTTTTGCGCTTTGCTGCGGTGCAGGCGGCGGGCAAATGTTCAAGGAAGCCGAAAAAGGCGACAAGGAGGTATTTATTGAACGGATTGAAGATGCCATTGAATGCAAAGCCGACATTGTGGCCACGGCATGTCCATTTTGCATGGTAATGATGACCGACGGTATAAAATATAAAAACCGGGAGGAGGACATGAAGAACTTCGATATTGCGGAAATGATCAGTACAGGGCTGGGACTGTAAACCAAAGTCTAATATTTTCCTGATCCCGCTCACGAAACATCCCCCATTAAAAACAATAACAAAATGGCTAAAAAAGAGATCAACATCCTCAAACAACAGGTCGATAAGCTCAATGCCAAAGACTTTGACCTGGAGGCCTGGAAGAAGTACACCATCGTGATGCTGGCCCGCATCTTTGGCGACACCTCTGAAAAGATCAGGCAGATCGAAAGCATCGAATATGATTATTCCTCATGGTCGCTGCGCGATACCAGCGGGTCTTCCTCTTACCTTGAAAGTTGCAAAAAGCTTGGCAGGAATATCCTGGAAGCTTCCATCGAAGAGCTCGAAACCTTCGGGCTCCCCGACCATTCAACTGAAGATGACCGCTTTTTCAGCATCATCATCGAAGCCCTGCAGGATGAACTCAAAGGCTCGCAGTTCAGGGAACTGAAAGATGTGATCCTGAAAACGGAAAAGGAAGAAGACCTGCACGACAGGATAAGGGAGATTTTGAATGACTTCGACACCGGAATACCGGCAGCCATACTCACCTCCATATTATCAAACCCTTTATTTAAAAATGAATTATCAAAATAGGATGAAGGAAGAAAGCAAGCTCAACAAAGCAGAAAAAGCCCGGCTCATCCTCGACTTCTTTCACCGCACCATGATGCACCATGCCATTTGGTTTGCCGAGGTGCAACACCAGATGGGGCGCGAGAAGGCCTATAAAGTAATGGATACTGCCTGGCAAAAAAGCTACCATATCCAGATGAAACGCCTGGGAAAGATCCTTGGCTTTGAAAATGAAGATGAGGTGCCCCGACCCCTGCTCGACCTTCCCGAAGAAACCATCGATGAACTCATGCAGGGATCGGCCGTAAACTGGCTGGCCAACGACGGGGTATGGTTCCAGGCCGTGGAATTCGAATACGGCATGAATGAGGCCAAACGCTGCAACGACAGCGCCTGGGCCCATTTCTCACCCTTCGAGGCCTGGTCCATAAAACGCATCCTCGGCCTGCCCGAAAAACCCGGTCTGGAAGGACTGAAAAAAGCCCTGCAGTTCAGGCTCTATGCTTACGTAAACAAACAATCCTTCGACGAAGAAACCGAAAACAGCTTTGTCTTCCGCATGGATGAATGCCGCGTGCAGGTAGCCCGCAAACGCAAGGGCCTCGACGATTACCCCTGCAAATCGGGCGGGCTCGTGGAATACACCAGCTTCGCCGAAGCCATCGATCCCCGCATCCGTACCGAGTGCATCTGCTGCCCCCCCGATCCGCACCCGGAAGAATACTATTGCGCCTGGCGGTTTAGCCTTGAGCCATAAGATGATGAGACGGGGAGACGAGAAGACGAAAGGACGAAAGGACGAAAAACCGTTTACCGTTTACCGTTAACCAATTAACCATGAAGCCATGTAACCCCCAAGAAATCGGGGCAAGCATGCAGCCATCCCGAGGTCTCGGGATTAGTTCGACTTCGCCTTTTCATTTCGCTTCACTTATAAAAAGGCAGTCTCACTATTGTAACCATGTAACCATTTAACCATGTAACCATGAATTAATCCCGATTTCCCTTTTTTTTCTTACTTTTGCCCCTCGTTTAAAACAGGATCACCACCTTAATTTAATGAAAAAGAAATACAGGGAATACAAGCAACTGAACCTGACGGAAACCGCCGGCGAAATCAGGAATTACTGGGAGGAACACCGGGTTTTTCAAAAGAGCCTCGATCTCAGGCAAGGCCATGATGAATTCGTATTTTATGAAGGGCCGCCATCTGCCAACGGCAAACCCGGTATTCACCATGTAATGGCCCGTGCCATTAAAGATATCTTTTGCCGTTACAAAACGCAAAAAGGTTTTCTCGTTCAGCGCAAAGCCGGGTGGGACACGCATGGTCTGCCAGTGGAAATGAGCGTTGAAAAAACCCTGGGCATTACCAAGGAAGATATTGGCAAAAAGATCAGCGTGGAGGACTATAACAAGGCCTGCCGCACAGAGGTGATGAAATACAAGGACCTGTGGGATGAACTGACCGTGGAAATGGGCTATTGGGTCGACCTCGACCATCCTTACATCACTTTCGACAACAAATACATCGAAAGCGTATGGTGGCTGCTTAAAAAACTATACGACAAAGGGCTGCTTTACAAAGGATATACCATTCAGCCATATTCTCCGGCAGCAGGCACCGGACTCAGCTCGCATGAACTGAACCTGCCGGGATGTTACCGCGACGTAAAAGACCTGACCGTTACCGCCCAGTTTAAAATTATCAGGGACGACCGTTCGGAGTTTCTTTTCGAACAGGCACATGGCGATGTCTGTTTCCTCGCCTGGACTACCACCGCCTGGACACTTCCATCGAATACGGCACTGGCAGTTGGGAAAAATATCACCTATGTACGCGTTAAAACCTACAATGCGTACACCGGGCTTCCGGTAACGGTGATCCTTGCCAAAGACCTGCTTGGTAGCTTCTTCCCGGAAAAAAATGCAGCACTGGACCTGAATGAATATGAACCGGGGCAAAAATCCATCCCCTTTAAAGTCGATGGTGAATTTTTGGGAGAAGCCCTTGAAGGACTCCGTTATGAACAGTTGCTACCCTATGCACAGCCTGACGACGGGGATGCTTTCAGGGTGGTATGCGGAGATTTTGTAACTACTGTTGATGGTACCGGCATTGTTCATATCGCCCCCAGCTTTGGTGCCGACGACTTCAGGGTAGGCAGGGAACACGGCATCGGGTCGCTGACCATGGTCGACAAGCAGGGAAAATTTATCGATACCATGGGGGAGTTTGCCGGACGCTATGTGAAAAACGAATATGATCCCGCCCACGATCCGGAAAATCCCGGTGAACCGGTCGATATTGACATTATCGTTAAGCTGAAAAAAGAGAACAAAGCCTTCAAAACGGAAAAATACGAACACTCCTACCCGCACTGCTGGCGCACCGACAAACCCATTTTGTATTATCCCCTCGACAGCTGGTTCATCCGTACAACCGCTTTCAGGGACAGGATGATTGAACTTAACAACACCATCAACTGGAAACCCCCTTCAACCGGATCGGGCAGATTCGGGAACTGGCTTGAGAATTTGGTCGACTGGAACCTGTCGCGCAGCAGATTCTGGGGAACACCGCTGCCAATCTGGGTGTCCAGTGACAGAAGCGAAGAAATTTGCATCGGGTCGGCGGCAGTGCTCTATCATGAAATTGAAAAATCGGTGGAAGCAGGTTTTATGGACCACAACCCCATGAAAGGATTCCGCGAAGGCTTAATGAGCCATGAAAATTACAATACATTCGATCTGCACCGCCCCTTTGTCGATCAAATCGTATTGGTTTCCCCTTCGGGGAAAAAGATGTTTCGCGAACCCGACCTGATCGATGTGTGGTTTGACTCAGGTGCCATGCCTTATGCACAATATCATTACCCATTCGAAAATTCTGAGCTGAAAAAGTATTTTCCCTCCGATTTTATCGCCGAAGGCGTTGACCAGACACGCGGATGGTTTTTTACGCTGCATGCCATTGCCGTAATGCTATTCGATTCGGTTTCCTTCAAAACTTGCGTGTCAAACGGCCTGGTGCTGGATAAAGAAGGCAACAAGATGTCGAAAAGGCTTGGCAATGCCGTCGACCCCTTCGAAACCATCCACCAATACGGACCCGATGCCACCCGCTGGTATATGATCACCAATGCCCAGCCCTGGGACAATTTGAAATTCGACAGCGAAAACATCCGGGAAGTGCAGCGGAAGTTTTTCGGGACACTGCATAATACCTATTCATTCTTTGCATTGTATGCCAACATCGACGGTTTTTCTTATTCCGAAGAGGACGTTCCCTTTAAAGAAAGACCCGAGATCGACCGCTGGATCCTTTCCGAACTGAACACCCTTATACAACTTGTTGATACAGCCTATACCGAGTATGAACCCACACGTGCCGGCCGTGCCATCGTGCGATTTGTGAACGACCACCTCAGCAACTGGTATGTGAGGCTGAGCCGCCGCCGCTTCTGGAAAGGCGAATACACAGAAGACAAGATCTCCGCCTATCAGACCCTCTATAAATGCCTTGATACGGTGGCCAGGCTATCTGCACCCATTGCACCATTTTACATGGACAGGCTATTCTGCGACCTGAATCAGGCAAGTGAACTGTTAAAGGCCGATTCGGTGCATTTAACCGACTTTCCGGTTCCCGACAAAAAACTGATCGACAAAGATCTCGAAGAACGCATGCAAATGGCACAGGATTTCTCTTCCATGGTTCTCTCCCTGAGGAAGAAATCGAACATACGGGTGCGCCAGCCGCTCAGCAAGATCATGATCCCCCTCACAGGCAAAAAATTTGAAGAACAATTACGGGCAGTTGAATCCCTCATCCTTTCCGAAGTCAATGTGAAAGAAATTGAATACCTGCCCGAGTCCTCCAATGTGCTTGTTAAAAGTATAAAACCCAATTTTAAAACCCTGGGCCCGAAATACGGCAGGATGATGAAGCAGATTGCCGCCGCAATCAGCGCTTTCAGCCAGGCAGATATATCTGCTTTGGAAAAAGAAGGGAAATTTGTGCTTGATGTTGAAGGACAGAAGCCCGAGATCCTACTGTCGGATGTGGAGATCATCGCACAGGATATTCCCGGCTGGCTTATTGCAAATATGGGCGCGCTAACCGTTGCCCTCGACATTACCCTCACACCCGAACTGATCGGGGAAGGCATTGCCCGGGACCTGGTAAACAGGATACAAAACATCCGCAAAGACAATGGCTATGAGGTAACAGACAAGATCAGGATAAAATTCCCGAAAAACAGCGAAATAATTAATGCTGTTGAGGATAATTATGATTATATTTGTTCGGAAACCCTGGCTGAATCGATAAGCTTTGAGGATGAGTTCCCTGACGATAAGAGCAAGAGGGTAGAACTGGCAGACCAGCACGAAACAAAAGTCATCGTAGAAAAGGTCTGATTGTGTCATTCTAAAAAATATAGCGTTATGGCAAAGAAGGAAATAAACGAAGAAAAAAAGACGCGCTATTCTGACGAAGAACTGGCAGAATTCAAAGCGATCATTGAAGAAAAACTCGAAAAGGCACGCAACGACCTGAAATTGCTTACAGAGGCATATACCAATGCCGATGAACACGGCACCGACGACACTTCTCCCACCTTCAAGGTGCTGGAAGAAGGCTATAGCGTTCTTTCAAAAGAAGAAAACAGCCGGCTTGCCGCACGGCAAAGCAAGTTTATCCAGAACCTCGAAAATGCACTCGTCAGGATAGAAAACAAAACCTACGGAGTATGCAGGGTTACAGGTAAACTTATCTCCAAGGAACGACTGAGAAGCGTGCCCCACGCCACACTCAGCATCGAAGCAAAAATGAACCAGTATAACCAGGGGAATTAAGATCGGTTTATCAGACATTGTATCTCCCGCTGTGCTAAATCCTGTATAACCTGCCAGGCCTTGTGAAAAGATCACATATCATCTTCCTCACCGTTTTTTTGGTTCTGATCGCCGACCAGGCATCCAAATTATGGATCAAAACGAATATGTTCCTGGGGCAGGAATTTGCTGTTTTGGGAAACTGGTTCCTGATCCATTTCACCGAGAACGAAGGAATGGCTTTTGGCCTTGCTTTCGGGGGAGGATACGGGAAACTTGCCCTCAGCATTTTCCGTATCCTTGCGGTTATACTGATCGCCTGGTACCTGTTTCGCCTTGCCAGGACAAAATCGCACCGCGGGCTGGTATTCAGCGTTTCTCTCATCTTTGTGGGAGCCCTCGGTAACATCATCGACAGTGCCATATACGGACTGATCTTCAGTGAAAGCAGCTTTCACAGCATTGCCAGATTCATGCCCGCCGAAGGCGGATACGGCAGTTTCCTGCACGGGAAAGTGGTTGACATGCTGTATTTCCCTGTCATTTCCGGCCATTATCCCGATTGGTTCCCGATCAAAGGAGGCGATACATTCATCTTTTTCCGGCCGGTCTTCAATCTGGCCGATTCAGCCATCACCACCGGTGTGATCATCCTGCTTGTTTTCCAGAAGAAATTCTTTAAAACCAAAAAACAGGAAACATCAAGACCGGAAGCCGTTTAAAATCCAAAATCCTCTTTTTTTGAATGCGCCGAAGGCAACACTATAGGCCTGTTCAGGTGTAGTGGTCTAATAAATTTGGACAGGAATTTATAAATCATTAAATTTCTGTCATGAAAAACACAAGAAGAAAATTCAGTGCTGCCTTCAAGACGAAGG
>CAYOLA010000108.1:0-17086 GCA_964404735.1 uncultured Bacteroidales bacterium | reverse complement strand
GCTTCACATTTCCGTTTTCGATTTCCAGGCAGAAGGCGTTTAATGCCAGTGTTACCGGCCCCAGCTTTAGCAAAGTCTGGGTATCTCCCTGATTGAAAGCGATGGTGTATGTGTTCCCGCCATCTCCCATTTCAAACAAAAAAGCGAGGGTGTTAAAACCCGTTTCACAGGCCGGGATGGTCATCAGGCCGGCAAAGTTCAGGTCGGTGAGTGAAGAGGTCAATGTTGCAGGGTTCTTCTCTATGGCAAACCCCACCTCAGTAAATGCAAGCGAAAACCCGCCGACCGTGATTGGCAGGGGATTGCCGGCCCGGAAGGAAAGCCTGTTTTCGGCATAGCTTACCGTGACTTCGGCCGGCTCAGCGGCACCCGGGAACCGGAGTCCGGCAGTTCCGGAAAACGCTGTGCTGCCATCGGGCAGTTTCCGGTACAGGAAAGCCAGCTGTTCAAGTGTCAGAACGCCGGCGGAGAGAGGTCCTGTGGAACTGATCAATACCTCATATGATGGTGGAGAATGTTCGTATGTCAGGGCAAAGGCCACCTCCGGTCCCGAAAAGGCCGGGATGGTCACCGCACCGGCAAGCTGCCCATGCAGCAGCGCCCCATTCCTGATATGCACATCGATCACGCGGAGCGTCAATCTGAGGATGTTGAGGTCGAACAGGACATCGGGGCCAGTCATCGAGAAGTTAAAATCCCGGTTGCCGGAAACAGCATTATGGTTATAAGCCACCGCAATATCCACCGGGTCGGGGGTAAAGCCATCAACCTTCAATTTCCCCGAACCCGCTGCATTGCTGACATTCCCGTTGTTCACCTCCATGGCAAGCATGAAGTCGGATAGTTGAAGCGGCCCTGCATTTACCGTTGTTCCGGTGCCATTTATGTTGAAACCGTAGCTGCTGGCATTACTGTCAACGATGAGTGCAAAGTTCATCCCTCCGTTGTCGAAGACCGGCAGTGACACCTGTCCCGAAGAGGAAAGGGTGAAGTCAGGTGCCACGGTGATCAGTTCTATATGCGTGAAATGCACCCGGAAATCACTCAATTCCACATCAGCATTTTGAACGAGCAGGCTGAAGTGTTGGGTATCGCCCGACTGCTCAATGGAAATCCCGAAGGAAACGGGATTGTTGAAGCCGGGCAGGTGGAGGTTGCCGCTGCCGGAAACCTCTTCCACCCGGTTATTTTCATAAACCATGTGGAAAGCGGCAAACTCGAGTGCCACCGGCCCGAACGACAGCATATTTTCGGCCGGATCTCCTGTCATTTGAAGGGTTAAACGTTTGCCTTCATCATCAATCTGCATATTAAATTGTATCCCTTCACTGGCGGGGGAGCTGCTTCCCGGCAGCCGGAATTTGCCGGTAGCAAGGCAACTGTCGAATGCCTTGTCGAGGATCAGCAGGCTGAAGTCGTCATTAAGGGTAAGGTTGCCCCCGGCGAAGTCGACAGAAAGCGGCGATGCCAGTCCGATCGCCAATGATTCACGGCCCTGGCTGTCGCTTTTCTGATATACAGCATCTACGGCCAGCGGTGAGCTGATACCCGGGATGCGGAGGGCAGCACCCGTGATGGTTAGTTGATCGAGGCTTTCGTTCCGCACCCTCAGTGTAATCCCGCCAACGGTAAGTCCAAAGGATCCATAGGTGAGCTCATGGGTGTTGTCACGAACCACGATGTCGTAATCCCTGCCCGAATTGCCAAAGGCCACTTCGAATGCCAGCGATCCGTTGCCGAAAACGGGCAGTGACATCTCACCCGCGGCTGATGCCGAATAGTTCCCGTTTTGGGAATCGATCGTGATGTTTCCGAAACTCAGTCCGAAACCGCCGATTTCGGCGTTTCCCGAGCCGGTAATGTGATAGGATATATCATCGGCAGGGTCGGCAGGGGCCGTTGCCAAAAGGTAAAAGCTGATATTTGAATTGGAGAGGGCACTGATGAGGATGCCCCCTTCGGCCTCCACGCGACGGAAGCTGCTGTTTTCCACCTCCAGCAGGAAGCTGCTGATGGTAAGCCTGAGGGCGTGGAAGTCGAGTTCTGCCGGTTGAGAGGGAGCGGAATCAAGTTGCAGCCGGTACGCGGTACCGGCATCAGCCTGCGACATGTCGAATACGAATTGTACACCGCCGCTGCCGATGGCTCCGGGAAGTTTGAACACCCCCTTGCCGTCGCAATTGCCAAAAGCCCCATCCGGCATGGTGATTTGGAACTCATCCAGTTTCACAGACCCGCCGAAAAGGGGAATTTCAGGGGCACCTGATGGCAGGACCACCTGCAGCTCCTGTTTGTTATCCGCATTTTTTTTCAGATATGCCACCCCCACCTCCAGATGACTGCTAAAGCAGGGGATCAGCAGCCGGGCCTGGCCGGTGAAATCATTCAGTTCGCCCTGCTGTACCAGCAAGGCCATATTGACCTGATCGAGTTCAAACCCGCCAAATGCCACCTTGCCGGCATGCTGGTCGATGGCTATATTATATGTTGTGTCATCGGGTATGCTGAGCTGGAAACCGAGCCCCACTCCTTCGCTGAATACAGGGAGGTGGACCTGGCCGTTGATGGTTGCCGTGAAGTTATCATCCGAGTCGGTGGCTACATCAATCAGGTCAAAACTGAGTTTGAATCCCGCCAGGGTGGCTTCGGCATCCCGCACGGTCAGTTGCCAGGCATATACCATCGGGCTGCCCGATCCGGTAATGTCAAAACTAAGGTCGAAAGGAGAAAGGGGTACCATGCCCGGAAAAAAAAGCCGGCCGGAACCATTGGCCCGCTGCAGGTTTCCGTTTCTGATCTCCATAATGAACCCGGGCGACGGGATTTCAATCTCCAGCACCCGGAGGTTCAGCCGTTCATTGTTGCCTGATACCTGCAAGTCGTAATCGCCCTGGTTGTTCACTGCAATGGCATATGAAAGTCCGGAAGGGCCGGTGGTACACGGGAGCTTCAGGGTGCCGGAAGCGGTTCCCAGGCTGAAAGAGTTGCGTACCAGCTCCAGCAGAAAAGTATCCATGTCGATAGTCCCGCCGAAGAACGGGATATCTGTAAGCGGAGCGGTAAGCGATATGCGATGGGTTTGGGTGTCGCGGGTATAGCTCAACTGCATGGCCACCGCGGAAGGAAGACCGGGAATCAGTATACTGCCTGATCCGCTGTAGCTCTGGATAATCCCCTCAAGTACGTCAATTTCAAAATCGGCATCGCCGAGTACAAACCCGCCGAAAGAGATCATGTCGCCGCTGCCGGTGGTCCTGATGCGGTAGGTATTATTGTCGGAGACAGAAAATTCGTAAGCGAGGCCCGTTCCGCCCGAAAAAACCGGAAGCCAGATCCGCCCGTTGGAGTCAAGCTGTACCGGATCTCCCGTGCGGGTCGCGAGGTGGAAGCGAAGCACTTCCAGTTCAAAGCTTCCCATGACCGTCTTCAGCCCGCTAATGTTAAGCTCGTATTGGGCCGGGGCGGGAGTTTCCAGGTAAGAAAAGGTGGCATTAAAGGGATCCTGAACCGAAGGAAGCGTGATGGTTCCCGATCCGGTAAAAACAGTCAGCTGACTGTTAACGATCCTGATATCCAGCGCATCCACACCCAGCGTCACAGGGCCGAATTCAAGGCTGTGGGGCGCCATGGCCGGATCCAGGGAAAAGGCGATCTCCTGCCCGCCTTGTGCAATATCTGTAAGGAAGCCCAGTCCATCACCTCCGGTTATATTGGGCAGTTTCAGTCTGCCATTGATGTTGCTGGAGGAGAATGCCCCGTTGACAAACACAAATTCGATCTCATTAAAAACAAGTTCACTGCCTGCAAGCTGTGGTGTGTGGAAATTGACAACCCTTATCAAGAGGGTGGTAATGGAAGCTATTTTGCTGAACGCAAGCGCAACCTCCATGGGCTGTGTACCTGTAATGAGTGGAAAAGACAGTTGGCCGTTGCCGGTGATGTCTTCCAGGCTGCCATTCCGGTAAACAAGGGAGAAGGGCTTCAGCAGAAGCGAAATATCGCCATGCTGCAGGGCTATATCGTCGTTATTGGCTACATGTATGCTAAGCGTGTTTGTTGCATCGTCGAACTGAACGTTGAAGCCGAGACTACCCTGGTCGAACCAGGGGAATTGCAGGGTACCCAGCCATGATGAGTCGGTTACACTGCCGGATGTTGCATTGATAAGGAGTCGTGCCGTGCCGAGGGTGATGGTACCGAAGCCGACCGGAGCGGGGACAAAGTCGCGTCCCTCGAAGAGGAAGGCTGCACCATTGTATGACATATCGAAGGTGGTTTCGACCGCTGAGCCGTCGGGATGGTTAACCCCGTCGAGGCTGAACAGTCCTGAGATGGTAACATCGGCCGGTACCGAAGGCTGCGTGATCACCCTGATGGTTGAAAAACGCAGATGCACCGGTCCTTTACGCAAGGCATGCCCCTGGGGGTTTTGCGCTTCGTAGGTTATCATTCCCGCATCGCCAAAGGAAACATTAATGTTGATCTGCGCCGGGCCTGAAACATCAGGGTCGAGAAATCCCAGGGTGATCTTTCCCGCGCCGGAACTTCCGGGCAGGATGTTGCCCGATTCCACGGCCAGGATGAGGGTTTCGATGGTGACAGCAAAGCCATTGAGGTGTGCAAGGGGCAGGTTGGTGGCCGACGCGGTAAAGCTGTTGTTGCTTTGCGTAAAGTGGATGTCAGCCGGTTCGGGGGCTGTGCCTGCTGCGTTGAGCATATGCGGGAATACCACCTCCGCATCTAGTTCCAGGACGTTCAAAGTGTCGGCGGTAAAGATAAGCAGGCTATTATACAGGGTGGCGGCAAGGCCTCCGAAGCAAACCTGTGGCGGCGGCATACCGGTGATCTGCTCCACCATGAACTGCCTGGTGCCGCCGCTATCCTCTACCGAGATCCTGAACGGGATGGTGGCGGCCAGCCCGGATATCTCATCCCTGAATGCCTCCAGTTCGCTGTCGAGCTTCATATGCAGCTCATCAAGGGCTGTGCCGGCCTCGTTGATCACTATTCTCAACTCTTTCAGCTTCGAAGCCAGGGCATTGAGCACAAAGTCTGCACCCGGAAGTCCGGCAGCCGGTGGGGTCCACAGCACTTCGAACTGACCGGCCAGCTCACGGATATCGACCGGTATATGCCAGGGTGTATTGTCTGCCTGATGGCGGAAATGCTCAAAGATAATTTCGGCTGTGTTCTGAGGATCATTGATCACCTGTTCGATCCGGTTTTTCCACCGGGCCAACCCGTCGGTTGATAACAGGTCTTCAAACGGGAGGCTTACCAATTGCTGCGGCATGGTTGTTTGGTTTTGTTCTTATGCTATTTCCCCTTATATGTGAAAGATATCCGCAATACAAAGACCGGCACGATATTACGCACTGATCAAAGAGGCATGCGGTTTATGGGAATAGCATCTCAGAAGCCGCAAGTAACCTATAACAAATATAAGGACAAAACTTACGAAAAGAAAGCAAAAATGAAAAAAATTCAAAAAGATCAAAAAATGGAAGTATTGGTATTCAGTGCCGGGTTCCGGGTTCAGATTTCAGATTTCAGAATTCAGAAAGGCCAATCTTCCGCGCAGCGGAAGCCCCGGTGGCGGGGCAAGCTGTTTAACCATTAATATCATCAAGTATTTCCCGGATATCGTCCTGACATTGTCCGCATACAGTTCCTGCTTCTGTTTCTTCTCCAACTTCGTCAACAGTTTTCAGACCTTTTTCCTTAATGGCTTTAACGATTGTGCTTTTATACACTTCCATGCAGGTGCAAATCATTTCATCGCCTTCCATCATTTCATTTTTATGTTAATCCGAAGACCTCCATGTCTTCTTCAACCGTTTTAATCGTCTGAACACCAAAAAGCTCCCTGACCGTTTTCAATAAAGACGGAGTTAACCATGCAGGCAGGGTTGGTCCTATATGGGTATCCCTGAAACCCAGATACAATAATGCGAGATGGACTATTACTGCTTTTTGTTCATACCAGGCAATATTGAATACAAGGGGTAATTTGTTTATATCATCCAAATTCAATATTTCTTTAAGTTTTAGTGCCACAAATGCCCACGAATAACTGTCGTTACATTGGCCTGCATCCAAAACCCTTGGAATGCCATTGATATTTCCCAAATTTAATTTGTTGTAACGGTATTTTGCACAGCCCGAAGTAAGAATAACAGTATTTTCCGGCAGTTTTTCTGCAAATCCGGTGTAGTACTCACGCGTTTTCTGGCGGGCATCGCAGCCTGACATAACGACCAGTTTCCTGATCGCTCCTGAATTTACGGCATCAAGGATTTTATCGGCAAGGGCAAGTACCTGATTATGTGCAAATCCTATTGTTATTTCGCCTGATTCTATTTCTGTAGGCGGTGGACAAGTTTTGGCTAATTCAATAATTTCTGAAAAATCCTTATGGCCGTTCGGGAGTTTCTTTTCAATTCGTTTCCATTGGGGCATACCTGTTGCACCGGTAGTAAAAACACGGTGATTATAAGTTGTCGCTTTCCTGGGCGGGACCAGGCAGTTGGTGGTAAACAGGACAGGTCCGTTAAATGTTTCAAATTCTTCCAGCTGTCGATGCCATGCATTCCCGTAATTACCAACGAGGTGTTTGTATTTTTTAAGTTTTGGATAAGCATTTGCAGGCAGCATCTCTGAATGCGTGTAAATGTCGATCCCTTTTCCTTGAGTCTGTATTAAAAGTTGTTCCAGATCCTTCAGATCGTGCCCGCTGATCAATATTCCGGGATTTTTACGCACCCCGATATTGACTTTTGTTATTTCAGGATCTCCGAAGCTTTCCGTATTCGCTTTGTCGAGCAATGCCATTACTTTTACACCATGTTCACCTGTACGGACCAGCCAGTTTAAAGCATCTTTCAATCCAATTGGTTTGGTAATCATCACCAGGCTTTCTTCCATGAAATTATAAATCTCCTGTTCTTCAAAACCAAGATTAAATGCATGTTCGGCATAGGCGGCCATTCCTTTCACTCCAAACAGAATATACTGTTTCAGTCCCCGGATGTCTTCATCTGAATCATAGGTTAATGTTCCAACCTCTTCTGCTTTGTCATAATACGCTGCATCAGAATTGGCATTCCAACTGAATGATGGATGGTTTTCCGTAATTTTAACTTTACTTTTCAACTTATCGCGGAATGAAACAGCATCTTTAATTGCCTGAATGATTGATCTATCATCAAAATTGGCATTGGTGATCGTCATAAACAAACTATTGGTAATATGCTTACTTTCGGCATTCGTGTCAATTCCCTGTTTTCGTGCTGCGGTGGTCAAAAAGGAAAGCCCCTGGCAGGCAAATATCAACAAATCCTGAATATTGGAAGTTTCTTCGGCTTTCCCGCAAACCCCCTTAATTGTACAGCCTGTGTTTTTGGCTGTTTCCTGACATTGGTTACAAAACATAATTGAATATTTTAAGTTCCTTCAAATATAACGATAATTATTCAGTAACGGGAATTTCCGCGACAACAATCCGGATGGGGGCGTGCCTGAAAGGGTTGCATGGGCCGGTGCCCAAACAGGAAATACACAACCGGTTTTACAACAATTCCCGGCATGTTGTATGTTTAACTTCAATTAAATCCGGGCTTGCTTTGATTCCCGGAGATAACGGTTTTTCGGCATGCGCCTTGCCGGGCATAAGCTTTTCGTCACAATTTAGATATGGAAATTTTGAGGATTTGTATGTCAGGGATAATAAACAGCCGGCGTGGCATATGCCGGCTATGCTTTTAGTGGCATTTTACCGTGATATTCAAAAACATTATGGTCCGGTTAAAAACTATAATTCATTTGATACCGATTTTCCGGGAATTTGGGTATCGCTCAACGGAGTTCATGCCAGGCCAGCCAAAGTGCCTGGGTAAGGACAATTTCATGAACCTCACCAAAGCCTCCTCGATAAAGAACGACAATACTTCAATCCCTAAAATACCGGACACAACTGATTATCCGTACATTTCACTTAATTCTTCTGGCTGTTTTGCTGCTGTCAATGAAGTTGAATGAACACTTACAACATTTATTTCTTGCCGATTGTTTTTCAGTATGTCTGCTACAGGATTATTCCTTTTCAGTTCTTTTTAGCCAAATTTTCGCCAAAAAGTGAGGGAGCCAGTGATTGCACCCTCTTCATTTCTCTTCTTACTTGCTTTATATGCCCATAATTTAAGGCAAGGTAAATCCAAGGGCTGTAAAGGTTTCCAAAAAAACGGCTGAAAACGGATTTCAGGCTATAAAATGATTTACGTGCATTCACTTTTCCCAACTGAAGCTCGAAGGGTGTCATGTTTTTTGGCTTAAATACAACAGTATTATGGTCGTAATACTTCCAGTCTGTTGTGATCAGGCGGCCTTCATTATTTAATTCAATATTGGTTTTTGTCCCGGGATAGGGCGTAAGCACATTAAAGGATACTGTACAAATCTTGTTCTTTTTCAAAAATTCTACGGTTTCATCAAATATTTCAAGGGTGTCCTCATCAAATCCAAAAACAATGGACGCATGAATAAGTATACCCATTTTCTTGATTTTCCTGATAGCACTTTCAAGTTTATCAATCTCTGTGATTGATTTGCGCATGGTTTTTAGTTGTTCAACTGCAACACTTTCGATTCCAAAGAACAACACTTTGCATCCACTTTCGGCAGCAAGTTGCATCAGTTCATCATCATTCACAAGTAAGGAAATAGATGATTGTCCGACCCAGTTTATTTTGAGAGGTTTCAATGCCCTGAACAATTTTTTGGCATAGGCAGGATGCGCAATAATGTTATCGTCGAGCATCATCAGGTTTTTAGCTCCGGATTCAATAATATCACGCACCACATGTTCTACGGGAATATGTCTGATTTTCTTTCCGAACAGATTGGTAACACAACAAAAATCACAATTATAGGGGCACCCTCTTGTAGTCATAACAGGTATAAGCTTATAAATCCTTTTACCGATGATACTGCTGAAATCCTTAGGTACATATTTGTCCAGGTCTGGGTTTGGGTTATGGTATTCCCTTTTCAGATTATTGTTTTGAAAATCATTAAGTATTCCTTCCCAAACGCCTTCTGCTTCTCCAACCGCGACAGCATCGGCGTACTGCAGGGCTTCATCAGGCAAAATGGTCGGGTGAACACCTCCCAAAACAACAGTTTTCCCACGTGCTTTAAACGATTTGCTCAGTTCATACGCTCTGGGGGCATTTGCTGTCATACAGCTAATGGCTACGAGATCGCAATCCTGATCCAAATCAATTGGTTGTGTCTCTTCCTCGATTATCTTAACCTCATGTTCAGCAGGTGTTAATCCTTGCAAAATGTAAAGCGCAAGCTGCGGGATCATGAGCCGTTTATTGGTTCTTTTATTGGCATCAACGGTAGGGGAAATAAGCAAGATTTTCATCGAAATACATTTGGATAATAATGCCGGCAAATGGCAATGGAGGTTCTATTGTAACGAAAGGAAAACACACTGACTGCCTGGCATAAAGTAATCAAAAATATTCTTTGGATTCGGTTGTTTCATATACAAAGATAGACAATAAATGAGAGATTGAAAAATTGGAATTAATCGCATATTTATAGTCATTAAGGGCCATTAATTGCTGTCAGATACAGGCGATTCTATTGTCTGTATCATTCTGTTGTATTATTTTATAAACTTGCGCAGAACACTCCGCCAACATATCCCTTGCCGGCAAATAGTTTTTTATTAAATGGTATTAAACTCCCGCCGGCGCGCGTCTCTGCCTAAAATCCGCAAGTTCTCAGGGCAGGCCACCGAGGTCTCGGGGCAAGCACTGGAACACTGTTGATTCGGTTATTCCCCGAGTTCTTGGGACACGCGGTGATTTGTTTAGGCGAAGGGACGAATTACCATTTAGCCATGTAACCCCCGATTCCCGGGGCAGGCATGTAATACTGAAACAATCCCCGAACCCCGTACCCCGAACCTCGAACCTCGAACGCTTTCCCTGTCCCTTTAAGTTATAAGTGACTATACTGTAGACTGGGAGACGGGGAGACTTTGTGACAGGGGGCCGAAGGGAAGATGGGAAGACGAAATGAACTGTGTTAATTGACCGTTAACCATTTAACCCCCGATTCTCGGGGCAGGCATATAACCATGTAAAGCGGGATGGTGGGGCGGAGTTCGGGGTTCGGGGAAATGGCCAATCTTCCGCGCAGCGGAAGCAAGGGTATCGGTTGTGAAAGCTACCCCCGAAACTTTTATTCAATAAATTTTTCTTACCTTTCGTGAGTAAAAAACAAGGAAAAACCATCGCAACCCCAAGCACCACGCCATGAAAAACCTCCATTCCGTCTGCCTTTTTCTGTTGCTGCCTGTCATGAGCCTGCTCATCAGCGGCTGCCTGCGGCAGTCGCCGCCGCCCGATGTTGTCATCGGCATCTCCAAAGCGCTCCCCGATGAATATTACGGCAACTATGCCAGGTGGCTCCGGATGGCCGACAGCAACATCCGCTGCGTCGATCTCTACCACATGCCAATTGATTCGGCCCTTGCACTGCTCAAAACCTGCAGCGGGCTGGTCCTCAGCGGCGGCCCCGACATCTACCCGGGCCTGTACGGGCAGGAAGGGGACACCATTTACTGCGACCCGCCCGACCATTTCCGCGACTCCCTGGAGTGGCGGCTCACCGAAAAAGCCCTTGCAATGGGTATGCCCCTGCTGGGTATCTGCCGCGGCCTCCAACTGCTCAACGTTTACCACGGCGGCAGCCTCTACCCCGACCTGCCCGCCACCTTCGACAGCACGGTGAAGCACCGCTGCCCCGACATCCACGCCTGTGCGCATGATGTGCAGGTGCTCAAGCGCTCGGGCCTCTTCCGCACCGCTGGCGTCAACCGCGGCCATGTCAACTCCAACCACCACCAGGGCATCGACAGGCTGGGCGACGGGCTGCTGGTGGTGGCGCGCAGTCGCGACGGCCTGCCCGAAGCCATTGAATATGAAGCGGCCGCAGAAAAGCCCTTTTTTATGGCGGTGCAGTGGCATCCCGAGCGCATGGATCCGGGCAACCCCCTCTCCCTGCCTGTGGCCATGTATTTTGTGCAGGAAGCCAAGCTTTACCGGATATATAAAGAGTGATGAGAAATATTTACAGCCTTTTCCGCCTCACCCTGCTCTGCTGCCTGCTGCTGCAGTCGCAGGCCTTTTCCCAGCCGGAAGGCGCTGAAGGCATGCGCCCCGTCAACTACAAAAAGATCAGAAAGGAGTGCAGCAGGAAGCGCTCCCCCCATTACTTTCCCAGGCTCTATGAGCGTTACCTGGCGCTCGACACCAGCCTCACGGCCGAAAACTTCCGCTACCTTTACTACGGCTTCAGCTTCCAGCCCGGATACAAGCCATACGAAACGCCTCCCCTGCGCGATTCGCTGATCTCCTTTTTAGGACGCGACGGCATGACGCCCGCCGAATATGAACTGGCCGGCCACATCGCCGCCGAGCTGCTGGCCGGAAGCCCCTTCCGCCTTCGCGAAACCTTTATCGCGGCCATGGCATTCCAGATGGCCGGGAACGAGGCCATGAGCGCAGCCTGGTTCCACTTCTACCAGGAACTGGCCGACGCCATCCTGGGCAGCGGCGACGGCCTCACGCCGGCCACGGCATTCAGCGTGATCTACATCCCCGACGAATACGAGATCATGGAACTGCTCGGACTGCAATTCGGGGGGACACAGGCGCTGATTGAGGAACACTACGACATGCTCGAAGTGGAAGAAAACCGCTATGGCATCGATGCCCTTTATTTCGACGTAAAAAGGCTGCTCGAAGCAGGTTTCCGGAAATAACGTACAGAAAGAGGGATGCCTCAGCGGGGGACTACCTCCCGCGGAGGCTCATTGAAAATATAGATAAAGCGCAGGTTGATCACCTGGTTGAACTGCTTGCGGGTTAAGGGTGCTTTGCCCTGCGGGAAGAATTCCCGCTCGCGGATCACGGTGAGCGACTGCGTATAACGCACGCCCAGGTGCAGCCGTCGCCATATGCGCACCTTCGCGTCAACAAGAAAGCCGATGTCATTGTCATTAAAGGCCACGCTGTCGGAATAGGGGATCTGGTTCCCGCTATGCTCTTTCTCGGAAACGCCAACCAGCCGCCCCCAGTAAGCGCCCAGGCCAAAGCTCATCACCTCTTTGTCGGTATAGCTCACGTACACCGGCACCTCAAAATAGTTGAGGCGCAGGCGGTACTCATCGGTGAGGCTGTCGCCGGGGAACTGGCTGCGCTGGAAAGATCCCTTCTGGGTAAAGAGGGTTTCGATGTTGGCGCCCCAGTTGCCGGCAAAGGGCACGATGGCGCCCAGCCCAAGGGTAAAGCCAAACTGTTTCCAGCCCTTCAGCTCGTCGCCTTCCACCTGCGTAAGGCCGCCTCCGGCAATGACGGTGCCACGGATGCGCTGGGCATGGGCAGCCGGCGTAAGCATCATGAGCAGGAAGAGGGCCAGCAGGGCGTATGTAAGCTTGTTTCTCACCATCGGGGACTTATTCAATATCTTAAACGCTGTAAAGATTATAATATTTTTTATGCCGCGGGGGCGGAAGGTCAAATATTTTTCATCGAGAGCTGTATGCGCTTGCGCGTGAGTTCCACTTCCAGCACGCGCACCTTCACCTTCTGGTTTAGCCTGACCACCTCTTTGGGGTCTTTCACGTATTTCTCCGCCATCTGGCTCACGTGCACCAGTCCGTCCTGGTGCACGCCTATGTCGACAAAGGCGCCAAAGGCGGTGATGTTGGTGACGATGCCGGGCACCACCATGCCGGGCTGCAGGTCGCCGATCTCGTTGATGCCGGCTTCGAACTCGAAGAAGTCGAACTTCTCGCGCGGGTCCCTGCCGGGCCGTGCCAGCTCGTCCATGATATCCTGCAGGGTGGGCAGGCCGGCTTTTTCCGTTACGAAGTCTTCCAGCCTTATCTGCTGCCGAAGTGTTTCGTCATTCATGAGTGCTTCCACCCCGGCCCCGCAGGCTGCGGCCATCTTTTCCACCACCGCATAGCTTTCGGGATGCACCGCGCTGGCGTCGAGGGGGTTTTCGGCATCACGTATACGCAGGAACCCGGCGGCCTGTTCAAAGGCCTTTTCGCCAAATCCTGACACCTTCCTGAATGCTTCCCTTGACAGGAAAGGGCCGTGGGCATCGCGGTATGCGATGATCTTTCCCGCCAGGGCAGGTCCCAGCCCCGACACGTACGAAAGCAGTTGCCTGCTGGCGGTATTCACCTCCACCCCCACCCTGTTCACACAGAGCATGACGGTATCTTCAAGGCTTTTGGCCAGTGCGGCCTGGTTCACGTCGTGCTGGTACTGCCCCACACCGATGGATCGCGGGTCTATCTTCACCAGTTCCGCCAGTGGGTCCATGAGCCTGCGCCCGATCGACACGGCTCCCCGCACGGTAACGTCGTAGTCGGGAAACTCCTCCCTGGCCACCTTGGAGGCCGAATACACCGATGCCCCGCTCTCGTTCACCATCACCGCCATCACATCCTTTCTGAAGGGGATGCTGCGGATGAAGCGCTCGGTCTGCCGTCCGGCTGTCCCGTTGCCGATGGCGACGGCTTCGATCTTATAGGCGTCGACCATATTGAGCACCTTGCGGATGGCCTCCTTCACCTCGTTCTGGGGCGGATGCGGGTAGATGGTCTCGTTGTGCATCAGGCGCCCCTGCGGGTCGAGGCACACCAGCTTGCAGCCGGTGCGGAAGCCGGGGTCGATGGCCAGCACCCGCTTCTGCCCCAGCGGTGGCGCCAGCAGCAATTGCTTTAGGTTTTCGGCAAAGACGGCAATGGCATCTTTGTCGGCCCGTTCCCGTGCAAAGGCCTTCATCTCCGTCTCCATGGATGGCTGCAGCAGTCGTTTATAGGCGTCTTCCACGGCCATCTCCACCTGCCGCGACGACTCATGCTCATTCCGCACGAAGATCTTTTTCATGATGCTGAGGGCATCGGCATATGCCGGCTCCACGCTCAGCTTCAGGAAGCCTTCCTTTTCGCCCCTGAGCAGGGCCAGGATGCGGTGCGAAGGGGTCTGCCGCAGCCTCGCAGAGAATTCGAACCAGGTGCGGTAATTCATCCCTTCCTCTTCCTTCCCTTTGATGACATGGCTGCTGATCTGCGCCGTGTGCATGAAAAGGTCGCGCATGCGCCGGCGGCAATAGCTATGTTCATTGGCCCACTCGGCGATGATGTCGCGGGCGCCGGCCAGTGCTTCGCCTGTGTCCTTCACTTCTTTGGCGGGGTCGACAAAGCGTTCGGCCAGCTTCTCCACGCTGCCGGGCTTCTGCGCCATGATCATCCTGGCCAGCGGCTCCAGCCCCCGTGAGCGGGCCACCGTAGCCCTGGTCTTTCGCTTGGGCCGGTATGGGAGGTAGAGGTCTTCCAGTTCCGAGAGTGTCTCAGCCTCCATCAACTGCCCGCGCAGCGCCTCGTTGAGCTTGCCCTGCTCCTCCACCGAGCGCAGGATGGCCTCGCGCCGTTTGTCGAGCGCCTCAAGCTGCTCCATGCGTTCGCGTATGTGCATGATGGCCTCCTCGTCGAGGCTGTCGGTATACTCCTTGCGGTAACGCGCAATAAAGGGCACCGTGGCCCCGCCCCTTATGAGTTCGGCGGTGTTGGCCACCTGCCCCGGGCGGATGTTGAGTTCCCCGGCTATGCGCTCAAAATACTGTGCTAACATCTATACTGTTTTTTTGTTCCTGTTTTCATCATCTCCGGATAAGCCGGGTTTTTCATATACGATCATTCTGTTCAGCATCCCTTCGCGTATGCTGACACACCCCGTTTTTCCCGGCAGGGCCCTGAAGCTGTCCATCAGCGCCCCGTACTGCTCCCGCGCCTCACGGTTATATATCAGCTTGTTGAAGAGCAGCATGCCGCCGGCTGCCAGCCGCCTGTGCAGGGCCTGCACAAAAGCTTCCGTTTCGCAGCAGGGCGGCACCGCGAAATCCTCGTAAACATCCACCACCACGAGGTCCCAGCAGCCTTCCGCAGTATGGATCCATGTGCAGGCATCGGCTGTTAGCAGTTCAATACCGGTAAAGCGGCCGGTATTGAAATACTTCCTGCCAAGCCTGAGCACCTCAGGGTCTTTCTCTACGCCGGTGATGTGGCATTGCATGCCAAGCTCCTCGCGCAGTATGCTTGCCACGCTTCCGGCACCAAAGCCCAGGATCAGTGCCCTGCCAACCGCCCGCTCGCTAACCCCGGTTACGGCAAAAGCTTTTTGAAACACCCGGTGCAGTCCGCCAAATGAGTAGTTGGTGTTGGCGGCATTGAGCAGGCAGCGCCCGCCCCGGCTGACCACCTCCAGCCCGCCGTTCACCTCCGAGCGGGTCTTCTCCAGCACTTCCTGCCGTGCCAGCTTACCCAATATCTTTTTCAGCTTCATCTTCCCCTTCTTTTTCATGGCCTATGAAAAGCCCTTGTTTACCCTTGCCTTGAAGGCCCTGTTGTTCAGCATCATGATGATGAGCTTGTGTGCGGTGCCCCTAAGGGGGCCCAGCCTGATCAGCGCATGCATGATGCGGTGCTGTATGCGGTTATAGCGCAGCATACGTTTCATGGCATCCGATGCCTCCTTTTGTCCCCCGATGCATGCCGCCACTTCCCTGCCTGACACCAGTGCCTGATAGATTCCTTCGCCGGTGAGCCCCGATGCCAGCCCGGCCGCTTCGCCGGCCAGGAAGATGTTGCCAAAGTGCCAACCGCGGTGGTCGTAGCTGATGGGCGCCGATTGGTATGCGGCCCCGCTGATGTCGATATGATGATCCTGCAGCCATTGGTGAAAATTTTCCTTCAGCTGCTGTGCCGGCAGGTAAGCCGGATCGCAACAGCATCCCACTGCATCGTGGTCGCGGTGCGGAAATCGCCATGCATACCAGGCTTTGAAGTACCTGCTGTGCAGGAATATCTCCAGCCTGCGATCGCCATCTCCTGCCGGAACCAGGTACTGTATGCCGATCAGTTTCCGCTTAACGGGCAGTTGCAGGTAGCGGCGCACCACCGAGGCATAGCCGTCGGCGCCCACCAGGTAGCGGTAGCCGATCCTTTCGCCGTTTTCGAGTTCGATGTTTCCGGGCCCGGCCGACTTCACCCGTGCCCCTTTCCTGATCTTCACCGCGGTGGCGTCGATGCCGGACAGCTGCCATGCGGCCAGCTCTTTCCTGTCGGCCGTCACCACGATGGGCTCAGTTGTCACGGTTTGGCTGCAGCGTCCCGCTGCATGCACGGCGGTACGGCAGACCGCATGCTGTATGATGGCGGGAGGCAGGTCGAGCATGGCCATGCCTTTACGGGTGATGCCGCCCGCACAGGGCTTGTAGCCCGCCATTCCGTCCTTCTCCAGCAGCAGCACCCGCCGTCCCTGCGGCTGCAGCTCCGCGGCGCATGCCAGCCCGGCCGGTCCGGCACCCACAATGATCACGTCAAAATGCTCCATGCGGCATATCGGTAATATTAAGATCGTCCAGGCCATCGCCTCCGGCGCAGCTGAACAATTCCCAAAAATAACAAATCATTACGAAAGGGCGAAGCCCGTATGGCGGATAAGGCACCCTATTTCACCAGTATCTTCTCCGTATGCTGAATATTGCTGCCCAGCAGGCGCAGGTAATACATGCCCTTGGGGAGCCCCTGCAGGTTGATCTCGCGGATCTCCGCCAGGCCGTTCAGCACGATCGTTTCCGTGTACACTTCCAGGCCGTTGAGCGACAGCACGCTGATCATGACCTCGCCGCTGAAGCCGGCTGCCAGGAGGTTGAAGAGGCCCGTGGAGGGGTTGGGGTACACCCTTACCGACTGCCGGTCCGGCAGCTCGCCGATGCCGACACAGGCGTCGAAGTCGAAGATCACGGTCACCGTGGCAGTGGCCCTGCAACCATGCTGGTTGACCACTTCCAGGCTGATCTCCTGTTCGTCGTATGCCAGCCCGGTGGTAAGTGTAAATCGTCAGCGAAAAGTGCACCAGTAAAGTTATAATTTTAATGTGTGGTTTTAAAAGAAAAGTACAACTAAAACCCCACAACAATGGAAAGCAAG
>CAYOLA010000107.1:0-9722 GCA_964404735.1 uncultured Bacteroidales bacterium | reverse complement strand
GACCTGAACGCCAAATACACCTATAAAAAGCCTGAAAACATCCTTCAGGTGCTGGCAAACAGCTTTCACTACACCCTGATGCATGCCGCCAAAGCCCAGTCGGACGATGCAGACATACTCATACAGCCCGATCTGTCGGGCTTTAACCGCGTTGACACGCACCAGACGACCGAGCTGATCGAAAGAGGCTACCAGGAAGCCAAAAATGTGCTGAACAAAGAACTCAGTAAGAAAAGCTGGTGGGGTTGATGAGCGATATAACAGCCCACATCGCCCATCGCCTGACATCTTGCCCGGCCCATCTCAGCCATTAATGCTATATTTGCAAAAACCATAAAAAGCATGAACGAAGAGATCTATTCCCTCAGCCCGGAAAGGTTATGGTATTATTTCGGTGAGATACTGAAGATACCCAGGCCCAGCAAGAAAGAAGAAAAGATAGCCGCATACCTGCTCGATTTCGGCAGGAAGCACCAGCTTCAGACCCTGCGCGATGCCGTGGGCAATGTGCTGATACGGAAGCCGGCAAGCCCCGGCATGGAGAAACACAGCCCGGTGGTGCTGCAAAGCCACATCGACATGGTTTGCGAAAAGAATGCTGAGACAAAGCACGATTTCGACAAAGATCCCATCGATGCCTATATTGAAGATGGCTGGGTAAGCGCCCGTGGCACCACCCTGGGCGCCGACGACGGTATTGGCATTGCCGCGCAGCTTGCCATTCTCGAATCGGACAGCATTGAACACGGCCCCCTTGAATGCCTGTTCACGGTTGATGAGGAGACCGGGCTGACCGGTGCCTTCGGGCTTGACCCCACCCTGCTGCAGGGGCGCATCCTGCTCAACCTCGATTCGGAAGACGACGGCCAGATCTTTATCGGCTGCGCCGGTGGAAAAGACACGACAGCCACGCTGAAATACGAAAGGGAAAAGGCTCCGGGCGCCCATGCCGCCTATAAAGTGTCGGTAACGGGACTTCGCGGCGGACACAGCGGCGACGACATTCAAAAAGGCTACGGCAATGCCAACAAAATACTCAACAGGTTGCTGTGGAGTGCCAGCCGCACACAGGGGCTGCGCCTCTCCGAAATCGATGCCGGCAACCTTCGCAACGCCATTGCCCGCGAAGGCTTTGCCATCGTGATGGTCCCCGAAAAGGAAACCGCCGCCTTCGAAGCCTTTGCCGCGGAATTCAACAACATCCTCAAAAAAGAATACAAGGTGACCGAGCCCGGATTAAACATATCGGCTGTAAAAACAGACAATCCCGGCTTCGTCATCGGCAAAGAAACGCAGGAGAAACTCCTGAATGCACTATATGCCTGTCCGCACGGCGTGATCGCATGGTCGCAGGAGATCCCCGACTTCGTGGAAACCTCCACGAACCTGGCTTCGGTAAAAACCAGGGATGGCTTCTTTGAGATCACCACCAGCCAGCGTTCGTCGGTTGAATCGGCCAAACATGATATTGCCTCCATGGTGGCTGCCACATTTATGCTGGCAGGCGCTGAAGTACGCCACAGCGACGGCTATCCGGGCTGGACGCCCAACCCGGAGTCGGCAATCGTCGACATCACCGCACAGGTGTATGAAGACCTGTTCAATACCAGGCCGGAGGTGCTGGCCATCCACGCCGGCCTCGAATGCGGGCTGATCGGCGACAAATACCCGGGCATGGACATGGTCTCGTACGGTCCCACCATCAAGGGTGCGCATTCGCCCGATGAGCGGATCAATATTGAAACGGTGGAAAAGTTCTGGAAGATGACACTGGAGATCCTCAAACGAATTCCGGTTGCATAAGCCCGTACCGGGCTGAACAAAAGCTGCGAAAGCCCCGGGCAGAAACTGGCTGACCAGGCGTCAGAGGCCCACCCCCACCCCGATCCTGAAAATGGGATTACTATAGGGAGAATCGATGGAATCGAGCAGGTTGAACAATACCACAAGCTCCACAAAGGCATGCTGCCCAAACCACTGCCGGTAGCCCCCGCCGAGGAACATGCTCGACACCCAGATCCGCTCTTTATGGTCAACCTCCCAGTTTGCGTTAACGTAAACCTGCTCATAGTTCAGGACTTCATATTCGGCATGGGCAAAAAGATCACTGAAAAAAAACAGGTAATAGCGGGCAAACACACCGGCGCCGAAATTATTGGTCGAATATTTCAATGTTGCCTCATTGTAACGGTAATACGTATAATTAAGGCGTGTTCCAATATCAATATCGGGCGTAAGCCTGTAGCCGACCACAGGTGCCACCATCAGCAAGGTGGAGTATGACGACATGCCAAATCCAAGCCCTCCCCCGATATAGAAACGCTTTTCGAGCGAAGCCTCTGTGCCGCCTTTCGAACGGGGCTGCCCGAACTGGGCAGCGGCGGGTATTAAAACTGCCTGAAGGATCAGGAACAGAAGCAGGCAAAAAATCTTTTTATCCAAAGCCATAAAGATCCGTTTTTGTATCCTCAACAAAAATATATTAACATGACGAATAAAAACAGTCATTTCAAACAATATTTCATAAAAAAGGAACGTATTTATGCCTGCCTGGCGTATTTCCGGCCTAAAAACCGCCTGCAGCATGCCCCGCAAGCCACATAGTACGACACCGGAAATCATGGCCGCCGGTCTTTCATTTTTAGTAACTTTGCCATGAATTAATTGAATGACAAGGCTGACCCATCACCGGCACTATTTGATCATCCTGCCACTACTGGCTCTTTTGGCATTTTCTTCATGCCGCAAAGAAGGGCGGGTAGACGGCGATCCCTCGCTGAAGCTTGCGTTTTCGGCCGATTCCATCATCTTCGATACCGTTTTTACTACGGTGGGTTCCATTACCCGTTACCTGAAAGTTTACAACCGGCATAACAATAATCTGAACATATCGAGCATCCGGCTGGAGGGGGGCGAATCCTCGAATTACCGCATCAACATCGACGGCACGCCGGGCATTCAGGAAAACAACGTAGAAATTGCAGGCAACGACAGCCTGTTCATCTTTATCAGGGTGACCGTTGACCCCACTTCGGGCACGAGCCCTTTTGTGGTTTCCGACAGGATATCCTTCCTCACCAACGGCAATGAGCAAGACGTGGTGCTGGCTGCCTGGGGGCAGGACGCCCACTACATCATTGCCGACAAGACGCTGGGAAACCTGAATTACCGCATTGTGGCAGCCGAAGACAGCTCCGTTACCTGGCCCGCCGACAAGCCTTACCTTGTTTACGGCTATGCCGTGGTCGACTCAACCGGCAGCCTCACCATTGAGGCCGGTGCGAAGGTACATTTCCATAACCGGTCGGGGCTTTGGGTTTACAAAGGCGGCAGCCTGAAGGTGCTGGGAACGCAGGATGCGCCCGTAACCTTCCAACAGGACAGGCTGGAAGCTTACTACCGCGACCTGCCGGGACAATGGGACAGGATATGGCTCAACGAGGGCAGCGTGAACAACGAGATCCATTATGCCGTGATCAGGAACGGCTTTATCGGGCTGCAGGCCGAAACTTTGCAGGAACCCATGGGAAACCAGTTGATCCTGACCAACACCATCATCGAGAATATGAGCGGCATCGGTATCCTGGGCAGGTATTATGCCATTACGGGCATCAACAACGTGGTGACCAACTGCGGACAGCTTGGCCTGTTGCTGCAGGGCGGCGCCTACGACTTCCGGCACTGCACCTTTGCCAATTACTTCAAAAAAGGCATCAGGCAGGAACCCAACCTCGCCCTCACCAATTATTACCTGGATCCCTTGCAAACACTCTATGTTTACAACCTCGACAGCTACTTCGGGAATTGCATTATTTACGGGAACCTGACGGAAGAGGTCTTCCTCGGGTCGGAAGAAGAGGGCAGTTTCGACTATATCTTCGATCATTGCCTGCTCAAAACCCAGATGAATATCGGCGACCAGTCGCTATTCCCGGGAAGCATCAAAAACCAGGATCCTGTTTTTGTGGATGCCGGCCTGAACAATATGGCCCTGGACACGCTCTCGCCGGGCATCGACCAGGGCAGCACGGAGGTGATCACTTCCTCCCCCTTTCCGTCCGTCATCGACAAGGACATCCTCGGGAACAGCCGCATCAGCACGCCCGATATCGGGGCTTATGAATTTATTCCTGAATGATCTATTGAGTGCCGACCTGGTTCACACACTGCGGCTAAAGCCCTGGAGAAGATATAATTCCTGGTGTTCTCCGGTTATATTCTGATGACCGTTACTGTCTGGGTAAATCTATGTAATGAAAGGTTATGGAAGCATACCTTTCCGCTTTATCCGCACACTGAACTGACAATACAGCATTAAAAATTAAAAGATTCCCCCCAGCGTAAGCTTAACTTCAAACCTCCCCCCGGGACCGTTCTTATACCACCAATCAGTATCAGGTTTTAAGATGCTTGTCGTTCCATCTCCATTTTGACGAATATAGTTTTCGGGTATTGGTGTCGGGAAATACTGGTAACCAACAGAAAAGTTCAGTATTGCATTCTTCGTTTTTGGCATACGGGTCATTATGCCCAGTGAGATGCCCCCTCCCCATGTCCGGAAATCAAAGGAAGATGGCTTAGCAAAGCCCGTACGATGTGAATACATATACCAGATATTATCGAAACTGAAGTAGCCAAACTGAACCTTTGCATCTGCATAAAGCCCCATGGTTCCCTTTCTCAAGAAATAGTACCGATAGAAAGGAGTTGCCTTGAAACCGGTATAAGTCGCACCATTCACATAGTCAGAGTAAATAACATGTGGGTCCAGGTTGCTTCGTCCCAGAATATAATAGGATGCATGCAGTCCAATTGCATGCCTGGGATGCAGGAAGCGCTCATACCGCATGGCAATAGCGGTTGAAAATAATTCGAGTAGTGACAATGAAATGGTGTTTTTATGAGTCAGGAAGATGGAGTCCCGAAGTCTTGTATCTTTCAAGGGGAGGATGGTTTCGGTGGCAGGGCTTATCGTTTTTACAGACTCAAGATATATCACATTCAACTTATTATGAAAATCATTATCCAGGATATAGTTAAGCCTAAAGTATCCTTCCATGGAAATGATGAGGTGACAGGCACCATCCGGTATTTGCAGGGAAAACTTCCCTGACTCATTGCTGATAGCCCTGATTGGTGTCCCTGACACAATGACCGCTGCTCCTTTCAATGCCTGCAGGCTGTCCTTATCATAGATATATCCGTTTGCGATACGGTTCTGGGCAAATAAACCTATTTGCAACAACAGGAAAAAAAGCAGGGCATATTGCTTCTTCATTCAACCATTATTTTCCATCTGTTATCAACAACGAAAAGCAAGCGTTGATACAGACAGGTTATTAAAACATCCCCCCAATGGTAAATTTACATTCAAACTTTGCTCCGGGTCCGGTCACAGACCACCAGTCTACATCGGTTTCATACTTAATAACGTGCCCGCTGCTTGTTTCCTCATACAGGGCTTCCGGGAGTTTTGCCATTGGGAAATACTGATAACCAACAGATATATTAATAAACCCATGTTTCCTTTTTCCCAGGCGGGACATGAAACCAAATGATATCCCCCCGCCCCAGGTCCAGAAAGAATGATGGATTTTTTTATACCGATGTGAATCATGAGAGTAACTGTACCTGTATTCCAGATTTTTAAAACTAAAACAGCCAAATGGTATTTTCGCATCAATAAATAAACCTTTGGCGTGCTTCCTTGCCAGATAAAAGCGATAAAAGGGAGCCGCTTTAAATCCCACATAATTAACCACTATGTCATAGGTCAACCCGGCAGTATAAGCACTTAAACTATGGCCGCGGAAATAATATGTAGCATGAAGGCCGAGGGAATGATTGGGGACAATAAATCTTTCATACCGCAGGCCGAGGCCTATCTGGAGAAATTCATTGATTGAAAGCGATACGGCATTCCTGTATAGAAAAAAGAGACTGTCTTTACGCTGCTGATCCCATTCCACATTTTTGGTATAATTCACTGACTCCAGATAGATCCTTACCGGCTTGTGTTGAAAACCCGCTTTGAGTTTATACCTGAATTCCTTATAGGTATCCTTGCTGATTAACAGGAACGGATAGCCCTTGTCCACTTGAATTACAAATTCACCTTTTTTATTGGTAATGGACTTTTCTGCTTCCCCTTCCACCCATATTTCAACACCTTCCAATGCAGCATGGCTTTCCAGATCAAGTACAAAGCCTTTTGCCAATCGTTCCTGCGCATATCCCTGCAGACACAGAAATAATAACAGGAATACGAATTGTTTCTTCACTTATTTCTGGTTTTGGTTTTTATTCTCATAAAAATAGACAAATGATCTTTATGAAAGGTTGTCAGGGCATAAATCTTTCATTTCATTAAAAATTTCCTATTTTTGACTCTCATCAATCAATCAGCATATGCAAAAGACTCCCGGACTCATTCTTCTTTTATTCACAGCGTTGCTTACAGCAGGCTGCATACAGGAAGCCAAAGAAAAGAAAACCAGACAGGAAGCCATGAAGATCGTTAAAGAAAATTTCGGCCGGGTCGACACGGCGGAGGTATTCCTCTACACGCTGACCAATAAGAACGGCATGCTTGTAAAGATCACCAACTACGGGGGCATCGTAACCTCCATCCATGTTCCCGGCAGGGAAGGTGAATTTGCGGATGTTGTACTTGGTTTCGACAGCCTGCAGCCATACCTCGACGGGCATCCCTATTTCGGGTGCATTGTGGGCCGTTACGCGAACCGCATTGCCGGCGGCCGTTTCAGCCTTGAAGGCACCGAATACCGCCTGGCCGCCAACGACGGGCCCAACCATCTTCACGGCGGCAATAAGGGTTTCGACAAGGCGGTGTGGGAATCCAGGGAAAAAAGCACACCCGACAGCGCTTCGGTCATGCTCAGGCATGTAAGCCCCGACGGCGACGAGGGATACCCCGGCAAGTTGCTGGCCCGGGTGACCTACACCCTTACCAACCAAAATGAACTGGTGATCACCTACCGGGCCAGGTCCGACAAGGCCACACCGGTTAACCTCACCCATCATTCCTATTTTAACCTGGGAGGCGGCCACGAAGACGCCCTGACGCATATACTGTCGATTGCCGCCGACAGCTATCTTCCCGTGAACGAGCACCTCATCCCCACCGGGGAAATGAAAGAAGTAAAAAACACACCCATGGATTTCACCTCGCCCTATGCGGTCGGAGAACGGATTGCAGAAGTAGCCGGCGGTTACGACCATACCTACGTGCTTAACGGAACAGGTGAAATGATGAAAGCCGCCGAAGTTCATGAACCCAAAAGCGGCAGGTTCATGGAAGTGTTTACCACCGAACCGGGTATACAGTTTTATTCGGGCAACTTCCTCGACGGAAGCATTACCGGGAAAAACGGGATCGTGTACAAGCAGCATCATGGCTTCTGCCTCGAAACCCAGCACTTCCCTGATTCACCCAACCAGCCTTCATTTCCGAATACCATCCTCTACCCCGGTGAAGCATACGGGTACACCACTGTTTATAAATTTTCCGTAAAATAGACACGCCCTGGCCAGAAAAAAGAACACCGAAAGCCCGAAGCAGGGAAGGAACAAAGCGCTGAGCCTGCTGGTGCCGCTCATCATCATTGCGGGCACCCTCATCCTGTATCAGCCTTCGCTCGACAACGGCATCCTGCATGGCTGGGACGACGCGCTTTACCTTGGCGACAAAGATGTTCAGGCCTTGAATGCCGGGAACATCTTTGGCTCCTATCACCTGGGCATGTACCAGCCCCTGGCTGTGCTGACATTGGCCATGAACCATGCGGCAGGCGGCGAAGCTCCCGGACCATACCATGCCACAAACCTCTTCCTGCACGCACTGAATATTTTTCTGGCATGGCTGTTTTTGTACCGGCTGAGCCAAAAGCAGGCCGTTGCCGGCATCGGGGCATTGCTTTTTGCCGTGCACCCGGTAAACGTGGAAGCGGTGGCCTGGCTGTCGGCCCGCAGCACCCTGCTGTTTACCGCCTTTTACCTGGGCGGACTGATCTGCTATCTCCGCTGGCTCGAAAGAGCGGAAATAAAAATGTATATCCTTAGCCTGCTGCTGGCCCTGGGGGCGCTCTTTTCAAAGTCGCTCGCCATGAGCTTCCCGCTGGTATTGTTCGCCATTGATTATATGAAGGGACGAAGGCCGGCTTTGAAGCCGCTGCTTGAAAAGGTCCCTTTCCTGGCCCTGGCGGTCGTTTTCGGGATCATCACCATTGATGCGGCCGGCGCCTATGGGCACATCAAAGCCCTGGAACACGACTACAGCTTTGTTGAGCACTTTTTTATCCTTTGTCACACCTGGGTCTTTTACCTGATAAAATTCATCGCACCCGTGGAGCTGTCGCCGGTATATGCCTATCCTGTTGCTGAAGCGGGCTTATTGCCATGGCCGTATTACCTGAGTGCGCTTGTGCCTGCAGCCTTTCTCGTTCTGTTTTTCAGATTCCGCCTCCGCATGCGTGATATTTTTGGCGGGCTGCTGATATTCACCCTGGCTGTTTTGCCGGTGCTGCCCTTGTTCTGGTCGCGTGTATTCGTGGCTGCCGACCGCTACGCCTACCATGCTTACACCGGGCTGTTTTTGATCGCGGGCATCCTTATTGCAGGATTGTACACACGCCTGCTGAGGAGGAGCAATAAAACACAGGTTTATGCCCTGGCCGTGATCCTTGCTGCTTACGTATCTTTTCTGGTTTGGCAGACCAACAAACAGATCCCTTACTGGAAAGATGCAAATACCCTGCTCAGCCGTGCCGTGGAACTGAGTAAAACCCCGCAGGCAAAAACACGCTCCTTTTTCTACCGCGGAAACAGCAGGCAAAACCTGGCCGAGAAGAAGTACCTCGAAGGGCAGGCCACCTTTAACGAGGGCATGATAAAAAACGCTTTTACCTTTTACCGGGAGGCACTCAGCGATTACGACTCGGTAATGAAATACGATACCACCTATATGCAGGCATATGCCAACCGCGGCATGATCTACGGAACGCTGATCAGCTATGGCAAAGATGAGTACTGGGAACAGGCCCGGAAAGATTTTGACAAAGCCATCAGCCTGAAACCGGACTATGCCGACAATTACTACAACAAAGCATGGCTCCTCTTTGTCAGGGGCGACACCACAGCGGCCTGTACCCTGTGGAACAAAGCCGTTGGTTTGGGTTCGGTGATGGCCGACAGGCCTTTAAAACAATACTGCAGGCAGTAGCCGGGATATTCCCGTTAATATACTTCCGGAACGAAAGTTTGTTCATCCATGGGTGGCCGGATATATCCCTGGCTGATCACCCTTTCGGGCAGAAAAATGTCTTCCCTGGTCAGATTCTTATAGGGCACCATCGAGAGCAGGTGATGGATGCAGTTCAGCCTGGCCTTGCGCTTGTCGTCGGCGCGCACCACGTACCAGGGCGAATGTTTGGTATCGGTATAGAAGAACATCTCGTCCTTCGCCCTGGAATACTCAACCCACTTGCTCATGCTGGCAATGTCTACGGGGCTGATCTTCCATCGCCTTGTAGGATCTTTGAGCCGCTGCCTGAAGCGGTCTTCCTGTTCCTCCGCATTCACCGAAAACCAGTATTTGATCAGCGTAATGCCCGAATGGATGATCATATGCTCAAAGTGGGGGCATGAGCGAAGGAACTCCCAGTATTCCTCGTCGGTACAAAAGCCCATGACCCTTTCCACGC
>CAYOLA010000106.1:0-2697 GCA_964404735.1 uncultured Bacteroidales bacterium | reverse complement strand
GATGACGTAACCGTCAGCTACGACGCTACCAACCTGCTTGAAGGTGTGTATACGGCAAACCTGGTTTTCAATACCAACGATCCGATGAACCAGTTTATGGAAGTTCCGGTTACCCTTACAGTGGAAAGCGGCATCGGCATCGGTGAAGACCATGCCGGTCGCATCGAAATGCTGGTTTACCCGAACCCGGCCATCAACAAAGTAAATGTACAGTCGAACCTCCTTATCGAAAAACTGAGCATTTATAATCATATCGGCCAAACCGTCAGCGAAATGAATGTCAATGAAAAAGCTGCCAGCATAGATGTAAGCGGCATAGGATCCGGCGTATATTTCATCCGCATGGAAACCGCAAACGGCTACCTTACGCAAAAACTTGTGATCAGGTAATATCTTTAAGGTACATTTATAATGTCCGAAAGGCCGGTGGTTTTCCGCCGGCCTTTTTTTATTGCGCCTTCATTCCGGATAAACGCTACTTCCCTCTGCGGGAAGGGTGTATCCAATTCCCCGATATTTTTTTATCCCCAATGCAACCATGTGAAAGGAAAAATTGTCTTACCATCGAGTTTGCAATTTTCAAATTCAGGAATAAAGGAGGTTTTTTTCTTATAATGATTTGATTTACAAAGCATAAGTTCCTGTATGCCCGTTGGGCGGAATTTATGTATTTAACGCACTTTGTAAATGCTTCTTATTGGAAAAAGCCCGTTTTTTTGCACAGTTTAAGCAGATATGGATCAGAAATATCCCATTTATGTTGCCGGATCGTTCAGGGAAACAAATGAATTGTTGCCTGTAATAAATCCGTATACCGGCAAAAATGCGGGAATTACATTCCTGGCCGGGGAGGATGAGCTGGAAGAAGCGATCCTCGCTGCGCTTGCTGTGCAGGAGGAGCTTGCAGACCTTCCGGCCTGGTTGCGTTACAGGACTTTATCAGACATTGCTGCGATGATGCAGGAGGCCCGTGACGAATTCGGCAGAACCATTTCCCTCGAATCAGCTAAACCCATCCGCGATGCCCTGGCCGAAACCGACAGGGCCATTCAGACTTTTAGCGTTGCCGCAGAAGAATGCAAGCGCCATCCGGCCGAATACATAGATATGGAATGGACCCCGTCCGGTGAAGGCAAAGAAGGCCTGCTGCGGTATTTTCCACTGGGCCTGGTTGCAGGGATCTCACCCTTTAATTTCCCCCTTAACCTGGCCGTACACAAAATTGCCCCGGCCATCGCCGCCGGATGCCCCATCATCCTGAAACCGTCCTCTTCCACACCCCTTTCAACCCTGCTGCTTTCACGTATTATTGCACGCACCGGGCTGCCCGGCGGCGCTGTTTCGGTGCTGCCCATGAACAGGCAAACCGGCAACCGCCTGGTAACCGACAACCGCTTTGCCATGCTCTCCTTTACCGGTTCGCCGGAAGTGGGCTGGAATATGAAATCAGATGCCGGCAGGAAAAATGTTATACTCGAACTGGGAGGAAACGCAGGTGTGATCGTTGGTCCCGGCGCCGATACCGGCGATGCCGTAAAAAAATGCGTGAAAGGCGGCTATGCATATTCCGGACAGGTATGTATCCATACCCAACGTATTTTTGTGCACGAATCCCTATATGAGAGCTTCCTCGAAAATTTTGTCAGCGAAGTGAAAAAACTCAGGAATGGCAACCCCCTCGAACCCCAAACCGATATCTCCGTCATGATCGACGAAGCCAATGCCTCCCGCGTTGAAAACTGGGTGAATGAAGCCATTGGCGATGGAGCCGGCTTGCTGTGCGGGGGCAAAAGGACAAAGAACTACATGGAACCCACCGTGCTCACCAATACCAATGCGAAAATGAAAGTTTGCGCAGAGGAAGTGTTCGGGCCGGTGGTGAGCATTAACGCTTATAAGCACTTCGGCGATGCGCTCAATAATATTAACAACAGCCGCTATGGCCTGCAGGCCGGCCTGTTCACAAATTCCATTGATGAAATGAACCTGGCCTTCCGCAAACTTCAGGTAGGCGGTATCATGATCAATGATGTGCCCGGCTTCAGGGTCGACCATATGCCCTATGGCGGAGTGAAAGATTCAGGTGACGGACGAGAAGGCGTGAAATACAGTATTTACAACATGCTTGAACCGCGCCTGCTGGTGAAAAATAAGTGAACATACAATATAAATTAAACATTGCATTAACTATTAAAAAAGGAGGTAACGACAACAATAAACCACACTAAACTTGCAAACAATTCCTGAATGAAGATTGAAAAACCGGATTCTTAAATTTTGCAATTATTATTAAAATATTGTAACCAAAAACAAACACCATCGTATAGACGCCTGGTGAAATATATTTAAAATGAATATTTTCAAATACTTGCAAAATTTTCCGGATCAAAGGCGTGTGATGAAAAAAATAACAGAATTTTAACCTTTTTCAATCGGGTTTTTTAAAGAAAATTTTTACTTTTGCGCGCTGCTAAAACTTATAAAATGAATGAAATTGAGAAATTCTTTTTTTATTATTAACCAAAACTGTTTTGTCTTATGAAAACGTTTACAAGAATGACAGTTCTTGTGCTCGCTTTTTTTATGGCTACGGCAGTGGTTTATTCGCAGGCTTCTGCGGACAAGACTACAAACGCTGCAGCCACGGATGGGGGTGAAGCCTTCATCGAAGTGGGTACGGGGACAGGTACGGGCAGT
>CAYOLA010000105.1:0-45375 GCA_964404735.1 uncultured Bacteroidales bacterium | reverse complement strand
CGTGAACCATTTTCGCCGCCTGGATGAAAAGGAGGAGGTGAAGCAGGAAAAACCCGAAGAACTCACTCCCGAGGAGGTCATGGAGATGACAAAGGATATGACACCGGAAGAACGAATGAAATTCTTTCAGGAAAATCCGGCCCTCATTGAAAAGATGGGCAAGAGCCCGGGGCAGGGGCAGGGAAGAAGACAAGGGGGTGGAAAATCCGGACGCTGAACCTGCCTGTTAATAAGGATCCACATCGATCCTGATCCGTACCTGCCTGAATTCCTTCAGACCGGCATATTCGTTTAACCGTTTATCGAGAAGTTCTTTTACGGCCACAATGGACTCGTTGCGGCTGGTCTTGATCAGTATTTGCTTTATGTACTGGTTCTTGATCCTCGATACCAGTGGATATTCAGGGCCGAGTACCTGTTTTGGAAAGCTTGTGTGCAGGCGTGAAGCAAGTTCTTTGGCAGCGCGGTTGAGCAAACGGTAGTCCTTATACAGCATGCTGACCATGATGAGCCGGTAATAGGGCGGATATTGAAAGCGTCTGCGTTCGGCCATCTGGCTGTTGAACAGGTTCAGGTAATCGTTTCCCGCCACATCCGCGATCACCGGGTGTTTGGGCCTGAATGTTTGTATGATGACCTTTCCCCTGCGGTTTTTCCGCCCCGCCCTGCCTGCCACCTGTGCCATCAGCTGAAAGCTGCGCTCATAGGACCGGAAATCGGGGAAGTTGATCATGCTGTCGGCATTCATGATGCCCACCACGCTTACATGGTCGAAGTCGAGGCCTTTGGTAACCATCTGTGTGCCGACGAGGATGTCGATCTCCCGGTTTTCGAATGCCTGTATGATCTGGTAGTGCCCGTGTTTACTCCGGGTGGTGTCGAGGTCCATGCGGCGGATGGCGGCTTCGGGAAAGATCACAGCCAGCTCCTCCTCGATCTTTTCCGTTCCCAGGCCGCGCATGAGCACCCTGCTGCTGCCGCAATGCTCGCATTCGGCCGGAACGCTTGTGCTGTATCCGCAGTAATGGCAACGAAGATGGTCGGCTTTTTTATGATAGGTGAGTGATATGTCGCAGCGGATGCACATCGGCACCCAGGCGCATACATCGCACTCCAGGCGGGGAGCAAAGCCTCTCCTGTTTTGGAAGAGGATCACCTGTTCGTTGTTTTCAAGGGCTTCCCCGATATGATCGAGCAGCATTTTTGTGAAATAGGCCGGACCCGTTTTATTTCTCTTTTCCCTGCGGAAGTCGGCAACGAGAATCTCCGGCATCAGCAAGTCCCGGTAACGTTTTGTGATCTCAACCAGCCCGTACTTGCCCCTGCTGGCATTTGAATAGCTTTCGAATGAAGGCGTAGCCGTTCCGAGCAGGCTGCGCGCGGCGTGCAGTCCGGCAAGGTATATGGCAGCATCGCGGGCATGGTAACGCGGGGCAGGGTCATGCTGCTTGTACGACTGGTCATGCTCCTCATCCACGATCACCAGCCCGAGATTGCTGAAGGGGAGGAATACTGCCGAACGGGCTCCCAGGATCAGGCTGTAGCTGTCGTCATTTTTACGATTAACCCTGTTCCAGATCTCTGCGCGTTCACCTTCGTTATAGCGCGAGTGATAAACGCCCACCTTTTCCCCGAAGTATTTTCTCAGCCGGTTGATGATCTGCGTGGTGAGGGCGATCTCAGGCAGCAGGTAGAGCACCTGCCTGCCTTGTTTCAGGGTGTCCTCAATGAGCTTGATGTATATTTCCGTCTTGCCGCTGGAGGTAACGCCGTGCAGCAGGCAAACATCCTTTTCGCGGAAGGATGCCTGTATTTCGGTGAGTGCCTTCTCCTGTTGTCCGTTAAAGACGATCCCTCCGGCCTCAGAACCGGCCGGGCTGTCCTCGAGCCGGCTCACTTCTCTTTCTTCCGTAATAAATATTCCTTTCCGGGCAAGTTCGTTAAACTGCTGGTGGCTGGCTTCTGCCGTTTTGATCAGTGCAGTTTTCCCAATCCAGCGGTATTCGTTGCCCCCGCTGGCAAGCCGTATGTAGGTCATCAACAACTCCAGTTGCTTGTAGGCGCGTTTTTCCAGTTTGTCAAAAACTTCCCGGAGCGCGGCATCTTTGTGGAAGGCTTCGGCCAGCATCACAAAATGTTCGGTCCTGGGCCTGTGGCGGTCCTGCAACTCTTCTTCCAGAATGATCACCTGTTTTTCGATCAGGGTGTTGATCAGCGGAAGGATTTTCAATTGTCCGGTGATGTCGGAAGCATCTTTAATGGTCAGCTGATCCCGGTGGATAAGGGCTTCGGCAATCAGTGCTTCTTTTTGGCTGAGGTTTGCATCGCCGGGGCTGAATGCAGGGTGCAGGCGGATCTTCGATTCACTGGCCAGCTTGAACGCCGATGGCAGGGCGGCATTCATCACCTCACCGGGATGGCACATATAATAAGAAGAGATCCAATCCCAGAATTTGAACTGCAAACTGTTTACAATGGGCTTTTCATCAATTACCGACAGGATATATTTGGGGATATAGCCACGGGGAACCTTTTCGTGCACTTCTTTCACCAGGGCGGTATACAGCTTTTTCTTCCCGAACTGCACCGCTACGCGTATCCCCGGCACGATCATGTCGTTCATTGCATAGGGGACACGGTAGGTATACAGGCCTTTTACCGGCAAAGGCAGCATCACATCCACGAAAAGTGTTTGTCTTTCCATGTGAGGGGGATAGTATCTATGTTGATCAGGCCTCAGGAGGCGAGTACGCGTGCAATGTCGAGAAGTTCGGGGTTGATGCTCTGATGGTGTTTGATCGATTTTTCGAATGATGTGAGGGCGATCTCATTGTCGACCACCCCGATCATCACCCCGCTCACACCGTCTTTAATTGTCATGATGGCGGCATGCCCCAGCCTGCTGGCCAGCACCCTGTCCATGGCGGTTGGCGAGCCGCCCCGCTGTATGTGCCCCAAGATGGTCACCCGGGTCTCAAAGTCGGGGAAACGTTCATTGACTTCCTTCTGAACTTCAAGTGCACCGCCCGAATCGTTGCCTTCGGCCACGATGATGATACCTGAGGTCTTGTTCTTCTTCCAGTCTTTTTCGAGGATGTAAACCATCTCATCGATATAGGTCGGGCTTTCGGGAACCAGGATCATTTCTGCGCCGGTGGCGATGCCGCTTCGCAGGGCGATGAATCCTGCATCCCGCCCCATCACCTCTATAATGAAAAGCCGGTCGTGCGAATATGCCGTGTCGCGGAGTTTGTCAACAGCCTCCATCACCGTGTTGATGGCCGTGTCGTAGCCAATGGTGAAGTCGGTGCCGAAAAGGTCATTGTCGATGGTGCCGGGCAGCCCGACAATGGGTACTTTAAACTCCCTGCCGAAGATGCGCGCCCCGGTAAAGGTGCCGTCGCCGCCGATCACAATAAGGGCATCGATCCCCATGGTCTGCATCTTGTCGTATGCTTTCTGCCGTCCCTCTTTTTCATACCATGCCATGCAGCGTGCCGACTTGAGGATGGTGCCGCCCCGCTGGATGATGTTGGATACCGAACGGTTGTGCAGGGGGACGATTTCCCCGTTGATCAGCCCCTGGTAACCGCGCAGGGATCCAACCATTTCGAATCCTTCGCTGATGCCGGTCCTGACAACGGCGCGAATGGCTGCATTCATCCCCGGAGCATCGCCCCCTGAAGTGAGAACCGCTATTTTTTTGATGTCTTTCATTTGATGTTCAAGCTAATTGGGCTGCAAAGTTAAGCATTATTATATTTGCCTTTCCGGCTGCCTTCATATAACTCAAATTTAGCAAAGCGGCACTCGATGGGGCCGTTGTAAACGACAATCTTCACAGAGGGTTTCAGCCCGATAAATTTCAGTGCATGGAGGTCGCCGCTGATGATCCATGCTTCGCTGTCGTGGTAGTTCCGCTTCAGCGTGTCGCCGATCATCTGGTACAGACTAACGATATCGTCAGCTTTAACCCGCTCCCCGTAAGGAGGGTTCACCACCATGTGGACGGGACCCTCGGGGCGTGGCAGCTTGGCGAAAGAAAGCGGATAAAGTTTGATGGCTTTGAGCACTCCCGCGTTGCCGGCATTTTTCCGCGTATCGCGCAGGGCGAGGGGCGATATGTCGCCGCCGATGATCCGCGCAGCAGGCAGGCCGGCGGGAGGCTGGCAGGATTCCTTTACCTCATCCCAAAGGGATGCATCAAAATCCTTCCATTTTAAAAAGCCAAAACCTTTCCGGTAATATCCGGCAGGAATCCGCGAAGCGATCATGGCGGCTTCGGTCAGTATGGTTCCCGAACCGCACATGGGATCCAAAAATGTCTTGCTTCCGTCCCAGCCGCTGAGCATGATCAGCCCCGATGCCAGCACCTCCCCGATGGGGGCCTGCCCCGATGCCACCTTATAGCCCCGCAGATGCAATGAAGTGCCAGAGCTGTCGAGGGCAATGGTGCAGTGGTTGCGGTGTATATGAACATTCAGCCGTATGTCGGGATTGTCTGTGTCTACATCCGGACGCTTGCCATACAGTGCCCTGAAATGGTCGGCTATGGCATCTTTTGTCTTCAGGGCGGCATACATCGAATGGGTGATCCCCGACTGGCTCACCACCCCGTCGATGGCGAAGGTTTGCCCGAGTTCCATCACCTGCTCCCATGGTAGTTGCAGGCATTGGCGGTAAAGATCCTTGTCGGTGGCCGCCGTAAACTCCCACAAGGGCTTCAGAAAGCGCAGGGCCGTCCGGCAGGTGTAATTACATTGGTAAAGGATCCTGCTGTTGCCACTGAACTTTACGGCCCGGTGCAGGATCACGGCGCCCGTTCCGCCGGCAGCCCGAATCTCATCAGCCAGCACCCCCTCCAGTCCGCTGATGGTCTTGGCGATAATGGTAAATTCTTTTTCCTGCGGTATCGTGTTCTTTTGCATACCCCAAAGATATTGGTTTCGATGCGATAATCGCATATTTATTATTCATATATACCGGATTTATAAGGTGAAGCAGATATCAGTATTCATATAATCATGCAGGACCGGAGATGCTGTATGTATGATTTACGGCGGCAGATGAAAGTTTCGTGAATATCCTGATATTTGCATTTATTTTTACGGAAGTATTTATCTGAAGAGCTTTATCATGACGATCAAAGAAGCACAGGAAGCTGTTGACCAATGGATCACGACGAAGGGCGTGAGGTATTTTGATGAACTGACCAATACGGTCATCCTCATGGAGGAAGTGGGCGAAGTGGCCCGCATCATGGCCCGTCGCTACGGCGAACAATCCTTCAAAGACGGGGAAGAAACGGGGATGCTGGATGATGAATTTGCAGACGTTTTCTTCGTGCTGCTCTGCCTGGCAAACCAGACCGGAGTGGACCTTGCGGCTGCCCTTGAAAAAAACCTCGAAAAGAAGACCCATAGGGATGTGGAAAGACACAGGAGGAATAAAAAACTGAATAATCCGGGAAAGAAACTTTAGAAAAGCAATTCATGATGTGGTTTTATAGTCCGATCTCCATGGTCAGGATACAGTTATACTCCCGGCATCGTTCGTCTTTTGCGGCTTTCAACACTGCCAACACTTGTGCGTAATCTTCCCGGGATTCGTAATTCCCGGTTTTCCGGCCGTATTTTTCCATCTTCTGCAGAAGGATCAGATGGTCGTGCCAGGTACCTGCCAGTTCACCGGTTTCCCTTAGCCTTTCGGCATTGATGTGAAGGTAGTCTTCAAGTGGCAGCCGATCGTCGAAAATGTTATTGAGATAGTTGATGTTCTTTAACCTTGCCCGGATATCATGCAGACGTTCTTCATCAGAACTTTCGTGGAATAACTGCCTGCATTCGCGCAGGTAGGCGTCCAGGAGCTCTTCGGCACCTGCCAAAGCTTTCTGTTGGGGTACATCTCCGGTGAAACGGTTTATCCTCATGCCAATTTCTTCAAGGGTTTCCTGCCTGAAAACGGACAGCTCCGCTTCAAATTTTTTTCTTCTTTTTTTCTCCTGACGCAGGAGTTCGTCGTCAAAGCCCGGATATATGGATCCATGTTCCCCGGCCAGTGTCCGGGCAAGGATGCGTAATACCTGTATGTCCCTCAAACGGCCTGCATTTTTGAATAGCCGGTTGATATCCGCAAGGCTGGCCGCAGCATCGAATTCCTGCAAACTCAATACATCACAGAGCCTGGCAACAACCCTGAGCCTTTTGATACTCAGCCGCAGGTTATGCACCGCCGCGGTATCCTGGGGGTCATGACATAAAGCCAGGTTCTCCCTGATCAGGGCCGTGTGCTTTCCATAGTATTCAATGATCTGCTCCGACATGTTTTCTGCTGCAAACATAGTGAAAAATCAGGAATGGCCGTGGAAAGGATGTCCGTGCCGGGTAAAATGATTTGCCCCGGGATCTTTCCGTTCAACAACTTCCTTTTCGGAATGAAAATGAAGCATTGATCTGCCATAATGCTTATCTTTACCCGATTAAATCCATTTATGCGCTCATCAGGGATAAAGTGGCTGTCAGGAGTATTTCTCGTATTGTTTTATGCGGGATTTCTGCATGCCCAGCCGCGTACGGTCAGCGGACGGGTATATGATGCCGAAACAGGCGAACCGCTTGCTTTTGTGAATATTGTGGTTAATAATGGGCTACAGGGCGGAGCAACCGATATTGACGGGAAATTCAGGATCGCCTCCGGCGAGGGTATTGAATTTTTAAGACTCACTTACGTGGGATATCAGCCCCTGCGTTATGCATTGGAGGGAAAGGCCGACGGGCACCGGGTATTCATGAAAAAAATCCCTTACGAATTGCGTGAGGTGGTGGTCTATCCGGGTATTAACCCGGCTCACCGCATCATCAACAACGTGATCAGGAACCGTGATCTGAACGACCCGGAGAAATTATTGTCATTTTCCTATACTTCATACGAAAAGGCCATCTTTACCCTTGACCTGGATTCATTGCGGATGATCGACACCCTCCTGCTGGATACTTCCGCCCGAGAGATCAGGAGGGTTTTCGACCGGCAGGATATATTCATCGCCGAATCGGTAACCGAAAGAAAATTCCTCTATCCGGGGCGCAATTACGAAAATGTGATTGCCACAAGGGTTTCGGGCATGAAAGATCCGATCTTTGTTTTCCTGGTTTCACAGATACAGTCAACATCATTCTACCGTGAAAGAATTACCATTGGCAGGAGCGAATACATCAACCCCATCAGCAAGGGAAGTACTTCAAAATATACTTTCATCATCGAGGATACGGCCTATACCGAAAGAAAGGATACGGTGTTCATTATTTCCTATCGCCCAAGGCCAAATACGAATTTCGACGGGCTCAAAGGCGTGCTCTCGGTAAACAGCCACAAATGGGCCATACAGAGTGTCATCGCCGAACCCGCCATTGAAGAAGGGCCCTTTAATATCAGGATACAGCAACTTTATGAACTGGTTAACGATGATCAATGGTTTCCGGTGCAGTTGAATACCGATATCCGGATCCGCTCCATTGGAGCCACCATCGATGACAAGACCTATTCCTTTGTTGGTATCGGAAAGAGCTATGTCAGCGATATTGAGCTCAACCCCGAACTCGTCAGGAGGCAATTCAGCAATATAGAGGTGGATGTGGACCCTGCCGCCCACGACAGGAATGAGGATTTCTGGAATTCATACCGTGTCGACAGCCTCAGCGAAAGGGACCGCAACACTTACGCTTTCATGGACAGTATCGGGCGCGAGGTTAATTTCGACCGCCTGGCCAGGACTTTCGAAACCCTGATGACAGGCCGCATTCCCTATAAGTTCATTGATATTGACCTGAACAGGATCAGCCGGTACAACCAGTACGAGGGTGTATACCTCGGGATGGGCATTCATACCAATGACCGCCTTTCGCGCCGGTTCCGTACCGGTGGTTTTTTTGGTTACGGATTTAAGGATCAAACCTTAAAGTATGGCGGTGACATCAGCGCCATACTGCATCGAAACAGTGAACTGGAACTGAAAGCGCTCTACTTCTATGATGTGCTCGAAAGCGGCGGAACCGAGTTGTTCGACGATCACCGGCCTTTCCTTCGTGAGGACGGGATCAGGAAGCTGCTGATCCGCAGGATGAATATAACGGAAAGGGCAGGTATCTCGCTGGGTTTTCGGGCATTGCGGCACTTCAAATGGAGCGTGGGCTTTAATGCCGACTACAAAAAGGCCTATCCTGATTATCAATATGGCAATACGGAAGATGGCGTTTCCATGCTGACGGATGAGTTCCGCTTTAGCGAGATGCGGTTGGGGTTTCGATTTGCCTATCGCGAAAAATTTATCCGCACCCGGCGTGTCAAAATTTCGCTCGGGACAAAATATCCCATTGTGCGATTCCAGTATACCCGCGGGATGCAGGGATTGCTGAACGGAGAGTTTGAATATAACCGTTTTGACCTGAAAGTGACGGAGTCGTTCTACACGAAATATTTCGGGATGACCAGCATCGAGATCAGGGCCGGTTATATCGACGGCGACCTCCCATACTGCAACCTCTACAATGGTAATGGCAGCTACCGCTTCTTTACCCTTTATGCCCCCGGTAGTTTTGCCACCATGCGCATGAATGAATTTCTCAGCAACCGTTATGTGGCGTTATTTTTCTCGCATAATTTCGGGAAACTGCTCGTCCGTGCGCGTTATTTTGCACCCGAGATTGTGCTTGCCACCAATATCGGTTTTGGCGATCTGAACAATCATGCCCGCCATTATAACGTGGCATACAATACCATGGAAAAAGGTTATTATGAGTCGGGCGTGATCCTGCACGGCCTGTTCAATATGCGACTGTTCTCACTTGGACTGGGCGCGTTTTACCGATACGGACCCTATGGCTTCAACCGACCTGCCGATAATTTCGCATATAAGCTGAGCCTGGTCTTTCCCATCAGCGATCCCGGCATGTAGGAAGCTGCCGGGTGTAAAAAAACCTGTTGCCGTAATTCTATGTCAGATAAATGAGCAGGGGTATGTATACCATCCCGATCAGGATGGCAAAGGAAACCATGGAGGCGGCATATTCCTTGTCGAGTTTTTCCATGGAGGCAAAGATAATGGAATTGAAGCCCACCGGTGCCGAAGACCCTATCAGCACAATGGTCCTTACCAGCCCATCAAGCCCCAGCAAGCCGGAAAAGCCAAGGCCGAGCGCCAGGCCCAGGAACATCCTGATGGCGATGCCGGCAAAAACAGGTCCGGGCTTGATCAGTTTCAGGCTGAAAAAGCTGCCCAGGGCAATCATGATCAGGGGGATGGTCAGGTCTCCTAATATGTTGAGCAAACGTGCCGGCACATGGGGGATGCTCAGTCCGGCGAGGTTCAGGATAATTCCGCCGACGAGCGCCCATACAGGTGGTGCAAGCAGGAATTTTTTGATCAGCAGCCTGCCCGATCCCTGCTGCTGCCCGTAACGGCAGGCCAGATAATATACCAGTGTAAAGGCGAGAACGGCATTGCTGAAATCGAACAGGGATAAAAGGGCCAGCCCCTCGTCGCCGTAAGCTGCAATGACAAAGGGAAGGGCGAAGCCGATGTTCATGATCATGCTTCCAACAACCAGTACTCCCTGCGTTTTGCGGTCGAGCTTCATGAGGTTCCCGGCCAGGGTGGCAATGATCCATTGTATGATGATGATGACAAATGAAATGGCCGGAAGCCAGGCCAGCTCTTTTGTCAGCTCAACCCTTGTGAGGGAAAGGATGACCAGGGCAGGTAATGCAAGGTAGAATACGACCTTCATGAATATATCGCCGTGTTCGGACCTTAAAATGCCGAAAAGTTTGAGCACCAGGCCCAGCACAAAGACCAGGATGACCGGGAGAATATCGTTGATGATGCTTTCCATGCCGCGGGTAAAGGTATGATTTTAAGTCCGGATTATTGCCCGCCCAATTCCGTTTCTTTCTTTTTGTAGAATGCGGCTTCCTCCTCCAAACCCAGCGTAATTGCGATCTGCACCAGCGCACGTATTGTTTCCGGATGATCAGGGTTCAGCCGGTATGCCTTTTCCATGTTTGTATAGGCCCTGACAAAATGCCGGTTGGCTTCATCATACAATCTTTCTGCGGCATCATCATTTTCCCGGGCAAGGGCTTGTTCATAAAGGTCCGCGGCCAGGTTGTTGTGGGCGGCGCCGAGGTTAAAAAACCCCAGGTCTCTGGAACCATCCATGGAAGCGGCCGTTTCATAAACTTCAATGGCCTGCTGCATGTCGGTCTTCTCAAGGAGGTTGCCGTAGGCGATGAGGATGTCGTAATCGTTGGGGTAAACAGTGATCACTTCCCGGAAACGCAGGATGGCCTCATCAATGAGCGAGGGTTCGCTCAGGTAGATGTCCAGTTCAAAGCTGATGAGGTCGTCCAGGCCGTTTTGATACTCACTGGCTGCCAGATTGGTCAGGCCGCCCATGGCCTCCACCCGCTCATATTCTTTATTCATCAGCATTTCCCCTGCCTGAAGGGTTGCCAGCGCCATTTTGGGATTAATGAGGCTGTAGCGTTCAATCAGCGCTTTTCTGAAAAAAACATAGGCCATAAGGAAATCGGGCGGCATGGGGGATTCCTTCCGGTAGGCTTCTATGCTTTCGTTAAAACTATCTCTCGCTCCCAGCGAATCACCCATGGCCAGCAAGGCCTGCCCGAGCAGGTCGCTGACCAGGTAAGTGGGTGTGATATCCCTGGCTGCTTCCAGGTACGACCTGGCCGTTTGCAGGGCCGAAGCCCTGACTTTTTCCGCCTGGTTCCTGTCATAGGAGGCATTAAGTGCTACCAAAGCGGTTTGTATCAGCGGATGATACAGGCCCGACATGTCCTGTAAAATGTCGGAGCGGAGCTTGTCCGCTGCGGTTTCAAGCGCCTGTTTGTAGTCGAGGTAGCTTTCCATCAGGGCATTCTGCATCCCTTTGAGCCTGCCGTTGTCGCCACCCTCCATGGCCACCCGCAACAGCTGCATCCGCGAATTTGCCAGATACTGGTAGGCCAGCGGGAGATAGTCGCCACTGAGTGTGCCCGGATCGGCCAGCACTTCTTTCAACTCCAGGTAGGCATCGTCATAATTCCCATCATGAAACAACTGTACCGCATCCGCCACTTTTTTATTCTGGCCATGCAAGGCAGTGATCGTAAAAAGAATGAACAACAGGGTCAGAATATTTTTCATCGGCTTGTTTTTTTAAGGCGGTTGTGGAATAGTATTATTTTTATCACATCCTGACACCTGCCTGCTGCCCACACACTTTGGCAGGATGGTCTTTCAATCATCCCCTGCAGTGAATCCATGTGTTCCGGTTTATATTTGCCTGTCACGGGTTCACCATATCGCTGTATGAGCCGGCCACCAGGTCCAGGGGATCGATCCCGAGCTTGTTCATGTAATGCCGGCACTGCCTGTCGAGCTTCTCTTCATCGCCGTTTTCGCCAATGGCTTCGATCTCGATAAAGTGTCCCAGCCCTTCCACCTGGTCGATGTGGAATTTAACGTTGCCAAGGTAATAGATGCACCGGCTTTTTTTAACTACTTTCATGATCCCGAGCGCCTTTTCCAGTATGTTTCTCAGCTGCGGATCCTTCCCCGTGGGATACAGCATCACCGCAGACCTTCCGGGGCCAGGTTCATTCTTCCGCTCATAATAGATCAGGTTGTTTTCAATATTTCCTTCCCTGAGCTTCAGGCGTCCGTCATTTATATTGAAGTAGGTGTCGGTCTGCCGGTCCTTTCCCGCAGCTTCGGCACCCAGAAGGGCAAGGATTTCCGCCGCCGCGACAGGGTCGGGGCAGCGGGCTTTTATCTCAATGTTCACGGGCATATGATGCTGTTTTACAAAAGCAAAGCTAATCAATAATGCAATGTAATGCTTGCAGGATTGCAGAAAGGTTGTCAGTCTTCGCTGTATTCTTCCGGGAAGATCACCGTACCCCTGACCCCGTCGAGTGTTCCCTCTTCCAGTTCGATGGCCATGAAAGCATCATCAGGGGCCTGGAAAGGACAGTAGATTCCCCATTCGGATGCCCGGGTAAAACCAAAGCGTGGGTAATAATCGGGGTGCCCCAGTACGAAAACGGAAGTAAATCCCAGCATTTTTGCTGCCTTGAGGCCTTTCAGGATCAGTGTGCCCCCGATGCCTTTATTCTGGTATTTCGGGATTACTGCCAGGGGGGCAAGGGAAAGACTTGTGACATGATCATTTGCTGTGCGCACATGTATGGGGTATAACAGTATATGACCGACAATCCTGCCGTCTGTATCGGCTACCAGCGATAATTCCCTTTTATACTCAGGCTTTGCCCTGAGCGCGGCGACCAGCCGGCCTTCGTTTGGCTGGCCAAAGGCAAGGTCGTTTACACGGCTGATACCTTCTTCGTCGCCGGGTGTTTCGCTCCGGTAAATGATCGCTCCTGTCAAGGCTTTATATCTTTTTGGCGAAAAACCTTACCACATTCGCCTCTCCCTGGTGAGAAGGCCCTTCGTTGAGTTGAATTTGTTCACGCGTGGCTTTGATGACCTCCATCCCTTCAAAATCCTCCATGATATCATCGGTCATGTATAGCAGGTCGGGGTCGTGCGGCCCCCCGGAAGCATTGCGGATCTGGTCCTTGCTGAAAGCCTCCATTACCAGCAGGCCGCCGGGGCAAAGGCTGTTCATGATATATTTATGGAACATCCTCCTGGCTTTTGGATGGATGTGCATGAATATTAAAGCCGCAAGGTCGTAAAATCCCTTCCGGTAAGGGATGTCAAAAACAGACCCCAGTTCATAATCAATCTGCACACCAAGCTCAGAAGCAAGCCGCATGGCTTTTTTGCGCCCTGCCGCACTCTGGTCAAAGGCATAGACATCCCAGCCCAGGCCGGCGGCATAAACCGCATTCCGCCCCTCACCTTCACCCGGCAACAGGATCTTTCCCGGCATCAATCCGTCAAGGCATTCCCTGAAAAATGCGTTCGGCTCTTTGCCGTATACATATGCTTCCTGCGAATAGCGTTTTTCCCAGAATTCGTTCATCATCGCAAAATTAGTGTGCGAAACTAAATAATATCTTATTATCATGCATCGCACCGCTTTATGATTTTTGTAACTTTGTTGAAAACGCTGCCTATGAAAAGGGAATATTCCATTGCCTTATCCATCCTTGGTTTCATCCTGCTGCTTATCATGGTCTGGTATTTTTCCAATGTGGTCGTTTATGTGATCGTTTCGGCAGTGCTTGCCTTTATCGGCCATCCGCTGGTAGGCCTGCTTGATAAACTTCACATTGGAAGTTTTCGCCTGCCGCACGCCCTGAATGCACTGATCGGGCTCCTGGCCATCATCACGGTAATCGTGGGGTTTTTCCTGATCTTTGTCCCGCTCATTTCCAACCAGGCAAACATCATCGCCCAGATCAATATGCAGGAGATTGTCGCCAATTTTCAGGAGCCTCTCCAGAATTTGCAGGCTTTTCTCTATCGTTATGATATCATTGCCCATGATCAGACCATACAGGGCATTCTCGAAACGCAGGTGAAGTCGATGCTTAGCCTGACAGCATTTTCCAGTGTTTTCAATAACCTGATCGGTGCAACGGGTGCTTTCTTTATCGGCATTTTTTCAATCCTTTTCATCACATTCTTCTTCCTGAAAGATCAGGGCATGCTGGTTAATTTTATTGTCCTGCTGATCCCGTCAGAATTTGAGGAAAAAGTGAGGCACATTATGTCAGAAACGCACAGGTTGTTGTCGCGTTATTTCATTGGTTTGCTTTGTGAGCTACTAACAATGATGACTTTGATAAGCATTGGCTTGACGATATTTGGTATTGAGGGTGCCCTGATCATCGGTTTTTTGGGCGGGTTGATGAACATCATTCCTTATCTGGGGCCCGTCATCGGGGCCAGCATGGGGGTGCTGCTGGCAGTTACCACTACCCTGAGCCTGGGTTATTACGATGGCGTTCTGATCACCGCCCTCACAGTGGTTCTGGTATTCAGCGTGGCCAACCTGATCGACAATATCCTGCTTCAGCCGCTGATCTATTCCAACAGCGTGAAGGCCCATCCGGTGGAGATCTTTCTCGTGATCATCATGGCTGGCACCCTCGCGGGAATCCCCGGAATGATCCTGGCAATACCGGGTTATACGGTGCTGCGCATCGTAGCCAGGGAGTTTCTGTCGAACTTTCGCCTCGTGCGGAAGTTAACCGAAAATATCTGAGGGGGCACCGGGCATGCCTGCAATGATACCTGCCATACGCGACGGCCTGCGTTTTTTTGTCACACTTACGCCCCGCAAACTTTGGAATTATTTCCTGCTGCGATCTTCATACCTGCTTTCTACTGCCAAAGGCAGGCCTGTGCATTGGGGAATGCCTGCCAGTATATCTTTGGAACCAACGAACCGTTGTAACCTTCGGTGCCCCGAATGCCCGTCAGGTACGCGCGATCTTTCCCGGCCCCGGGGCAATGTCTCTTGCAGCCTGTTTAAGCATACAGTTGATCAACTCTCCAAACATTTAATGCATGTCATCCTGTATTTTCAGGGTGAACCCTATCTGCATCCTGATTTCTTTGATTTGACCAGTTATGCCTGTAAGAGGGGCATTTACACATCCACTTCCACCAACGCACATTTCCTCGATGATGAAAATGCCAGGAAAACGGTTGCTTCGGGCCTGCACAGGCTTATCATCTCCCTCGACGGGACGGATCAGAAAGCCTATGCGGATTACCGCAGGGGAGGGGACCTGCAAAAGGTCCTGTCGGGCATCCGGAATGTGGTGAAATGGAAAAAAAAACTCAGATCATCCCGGCCCTATCTTATTTTACAATTCCTGGTGATGAAGAATAATGAGCATCAGATCGCTACGGCGAAAAAGCTGGCCGTTGAACTCGGAGCCGACCGCCTCGATCTGAAAACGATGCAGTTGTCTGACTATAAAAATGGCCATCACCGCATTCCTGCCAATCGGAAGTACTCGAGATATGAACAGGATGAGCGGGGCGTATGGAAGTTAAAAGGCCCGATGCGAAACCGCTGCCTGCGCATGTGGACAGCGGCCGTCATTACCTGGGACGGGCGCGTGGTGCCTTGTTGTTTCGATAAGGACGCTTCGCACCAACTGGGTTCCCTCACCGAAAACCGCTTTGTGGATATCTGGAAAGGCGAAACCTGTAAAGCTTTCAGGCGGAAAGTTTTCACCGGGCGTGATAAGATTGATATTTGCAGGAATTGTACCGGGTAGGAAATGGCAAAAAAGGAAAACCAAAACACTTAAACGGTCATCACATCTTTTTCCTTGGCTTCGAGCATCTCATCAACTTTCTTGATGTACTCGTCAGTCGTCTCCTGAATCTTTTCCTGTACTTTTTTTGATTCATCTTCGGGGAGGCCGTCTTTTTCGAGGCTTTTGGCCAGCTCATTGGCCGACCGCCTGGTATTCCTGATGCTGATCTTGGTATTTTCGGCTGCTGTCTTTGCCTTTTTTACCAGATCCCTGCGCCTTTCTTCCGTCAGGGGAGGGACAATGATCCGCAACACCTCTCCTTCATTTTTCGGGTTAAAGCCGAGGTTGGCGTTCATGATGGCCTTTTCGAGATCGTTCAGTATGCTTTTATCCCAAGGCTGTACAATGATCTGTCGTGGGTCGGGCGTGTTGATGTTGGCCGTTTGTTCAATGGGCGTCAATGCGCCGTAATAGTTGATCTTGATCCCTTCCAGCATCTGGGGAGTGGCCTTGCCGGCACGGATCTTCTGAAATTCCTTTTCGAGATGCGAAATGGCATCCTCCATCCCTTCCCGGGCTTCGTCGAGGCACATTTGGGCTTCTTCGTTCATGGCTGTGATTGTTTAAAGAACAAAGATAATGATTTTACTGATATTCCGTCAACCGCTTGCCATCACCTGCCGGCTGCAGGGCATTCAGCAGAGGATTCGGTATTCCGGATGGCATGCCGGGGGCTGCCGGGATCAGCTGATCAGGGTGCCGATCTTTTCACCCCTGAGTGCTTTTTGGAGGTTCCCCTTTACATTCATGTCAAACACGTAAACAGGCATCTTGTTTTCACGGCAGAGGGTGAAAGCGGTCTGATCCATGATGCGCAAACCTTTCTCAAGGGCTTCGTCAAAGCTCAGTTGCTCATATTTTTTTGCCGATGGGTCTTTTTCGGGATCGGCCGTGTAAACGCCATCCACCCTGGTAGCCTTGAAGAGGATATCAGCCCTGATCTCGAGGGCGCGAAGGGCCGATGCAGAATCGGTGGTAAAATAAGGATTGCCGGTGCCGCCGCTGATCAAGGTCACTTTGCCTTTTTCCAATTCACCGATGGCAGCGGTGGCCGACATGGCCGCTGCAACGGCCCTGATCTCAAGTCCTGAGTAAAGGGCCGTCGAAATGCCCTGCTTTTCAATTTCCGCCTGCAGCGCAAGGCTGTTGATCACCGTGGCCATCATGCCCATGTAATCGCCTGTTACCCGATCCATGCCCCCGGTTGCACCGCTAAGTCCGCGAAAAATATTGCCACCACCGATAACAATGGCGATCTGTACCCCGCCACGGGCAGCTTCAATCACTTCTTCTGCGTATTGCGCCAGGCGCTCCGGGTCAATGCCGTGCTGCTGCCTGCCCATCAGCGCTTCACCGCTAAGTTTGAGTAATATCCTTTTAAAGCGCATGTGATTTTATTTAACGATCATCATGGATCTGACTTCCACGGAATGATCGGTTTGCATCTTGTAAATATACTTTCCTGCAGTCAGTTTACCGGCCTGCATACTGATCTTATGCGCCCCGGCATCGTAGTAACGGTCGGCAAGGATGCCTGCCTCACGTCCCATCATGTCGTAAACCCTGATCACCACATGGGTTCCCCTGTCCAGTTCGAAGGGTATAACCGTCCTGCCCGAGAAGGGATTGGGATAGTTCTGCTGCAAAAGGGTGTTTCTCTCGTCATGACTGGCAATGCTCACGGGTTCGCCCGAATACTGCATGCTGATACACCAGTTTTGAAGGATCCCCTGATCATTGAGGGCATTGTCGTATACGCGGAGTATCCACATCCCGGCAATATCTTCACCGTTGAAGGTGCCAAGGGGCTCGTCGGGTATAAAACTCCCGGTAAAGGGAGGCGTTCCCTGCGCAATGGGGATGAGGGCCTGGTCGTCGAAGACCGTACCGGTGAAGTTGTTTCCCGAGCCGCCGTGTGCCACACAAAGATCAATTTCCTGACCGGACGGGCCGATCAGGTAGATCTCCACATCGCCGGTGTAGGTATGGGTGATGTCGAGGTTCACATTCAGGTCGGTCAGCATGCCTTCCTGTTCAACCATGATGGTATCGAAGGTGTTGTGAAGGTCTTTGATCTCTTTTGGCAGTGTGTTGCTGCAGAGGTAGAGCGATTGTATGTCGGCGATCAGGTAGGTATAAAAAAAGCCGGGGGCGATGCTGCCCGGAGGGTTAACCCCCCTGCCACCACCGGGCAGGGTGGCGATCATGCTGCCTGCCTCGTCCTGCGCGGCCAGGTAATAGTCAATCTTGCTTCCCATGGACTGTCCGGGGATCATGAACCAAAAGGTGTCCTGGTTGCTGTATGAGGGTTCAAGGGGAATGAACAGGCTTTCGTCAACACTGTAATAAAGCCTGGGTGCACCGGGCCCTGTCCCGACAGGGTGATTCGATGATATAATGAGAATGGCTTCGCGCTCGGTGGTGTCATTGCCGGAAGCAAGTGGTTCGTGGTACAGTTCCATTTTCATGTCCATCCCGAGCGAAGCAATGGTGGCAAAAGCCGCTTGTGTCATTTGCCTGAAATAAGGGATGTTGCAATTCGATAAAAGGTCGTTGACCGTGTGGTAAAATGCATTGAAATCGTACCAGTCTTCAATGGTGAGGATGGCCTGATAGCCATTGTTCCAGAAAGGAGAATGGTCGCTGGCGCTGGTGGAAATAAAATTATAGCCCAGGTCGAAATCATAAATTCCCAGTACACTGGTATATTCAGCGGTGAAGCCTGCCGACTGGGCATTGGTGGCTATCGACATCTCGTAGTCGTCATTGGAGTCGTAAGCGATCATGTCAAGGTTGAGCACCCCCAGGATATCGTCGCCGGCGGTTGCTGCCTGGCCGGCATAGGCAGTACTGCCTATCAGTCCCTGTTCTTCCTCGTCGAAGGCAATAAACTTGACGGTGTATTTAAGGTCCTGGTCTTTCAGCAGGCGCGCGGTTTCAATTACACCTACCACGCCGGATGCATTGTCGTCGGCGCCGGGCGCAAGGTTGCCCGATGGCATGTCGTCATAATGGGCACAGATAATGTATTGCTGGTCGGGGTATAGGCTGCCGGTAATGGTGGCAACAACATTTTCGCCGTTATCGCCGAAATAGTGGTATTCGACCGGGATGCCCATGGCTTCGAATTGTTCGTATATCCATTGTGCGGCCAGTGCATTGAAAGGCGAATAGGAATGGCGCGTTACAAGTGTATGTTCGTCGCCCCCGATCATCACGGGCACCTCGCCCGAGAGCTCTTCGAGCAGCCCGGTGACGGAAGCTTCCGTTATTTCATTTTTCAGGGAGTCGACAAGCGGGCTGTAAGCGATTTGTCCAAACAGCAGTGTGCCGAGCAGCAGGGAGATGGTAAACAGGAATATTCTTTTCATCATGATTGTTTTAGTCGGGTATCTGAACAATTGTTTTGTATGGCTGCAAATATAGCTTATTAAAGTTTAAGCGGCAGCTTAAAAAGCCTCTATTCAGGGCGCAGTTCAGCCGGATCTGCAAGTCTCTCCGAAAGAATGAGGATCAGATGATCCGGCACTCTCCGCGCCTGAGGTCCTGCTCGATCATCTTATATTTCTTTTCAAGCACCCTGCCGTCATTATATTGTACCTTGACCTTGTCGTTCCTGCCGTATTTTTTTTCCGTGCGCTTGATGGGGGCCGTTTTCCTTGGCCCCTGGGTGTCGGAATGCGATTGTGCCAGCAGGTCAGTGCGTTCTTCCTTAAGCCTGCTGTGATCAATGCCCCTGGGTGCCTGTGCTTCACGAACGGCATTGGGGTCCTGCATGGGCAGGTTGCCTTTTACAAGGAAGGAAACCACCTCATTATTGATCTTTTCGATCATGTTTTTGAACAGGTTGAACGATTCAAACTTATAGATCAGCAAGGGATCTTTTTGCTCGTAGGTGGCAGCCTGCACCGACTGCTTCAGGTCATCAAGTTCGCGCAGGTGTTCTTTCCATGATTCATCGATTATGCCCAGCGTGATGCCTTTTTCGATTGACAGCACCACATCGCGCCCCTGGGTCTCATAGGATTTCTTCAGGTTGGCGATCACCTGCATGGTTTTGATGCCATCGGTTACAGGTACCAGGATGTTTTCGTACTGCGTATTGTTTTCGTAAACATTTTTTATGACCGGAAAGGCATTTCTGGCGATGAGTTCTGATTTTTCGCGGTAACTTTTGATGACTACTTCGAAGATCCGGTCGGCGATTTCGACGGCATTTTCATCTCTGAATTCTTTTTCCGTAATGGGCGATTCAATGCCCAGCAGGGTGATCAGCGACATCTTGAACCCTTCAAAGTCGGCTGCGTCCTGTTTTTCAATGGTAAGCTGTTCGCCTACGTCGTACATCATGTTCATCAGGTCAACGGCCAGCCTTTCTCCGTGCAGGGCGTGGCGGCGCTTTTTATAAATGACTTCGCGCTGTGAGTTCATCACGTCGTCGTATTCGAGCAGTCGCTTGCGGATTCCAAAATGGTTCTCTTCCACCTTTTTTTGTGCCCGCTCTATCGACCGGGTGATCATCGAATGCTGGATCACTTCACCTTCCTTGAGGCCCAGGCGGTCCATGATCTTGGCGATACGTCCTGAACCGAACATTCGCATGAGATCGTCTTCGAGTGAGACAAAGAACTGGGAACTGCCGGGGTCTCCCTGTCTGCCCGCTCTTCCCCTGAGCTGGCGATCGACACGGCGGGATTCATGCCGCTCGGTGCCGATGATGGCAAGCCCGCCGGCTTCCTTCACGCCCTGGCCCAGCTTGATGTCGGTGCCGCGTCCTGCCATATTGGTGGCAATGGTTACGGCACCCGGCTTGCCCGCTTCCGCCACGATGTCGGCCTCTTTCTTGTGAAGCTTGGCATTCAATACATTGTGGTTGATCCTTCTTCTGGTGAGCATCCTCGACAACAACTCCGATGTTTCAACCGATGTGGTTCCGACAAGCACCGGGCGGCCTTTTCCTACCAATGCTTCAATCTCGTCGATCACGGCATTGTATTTTTCGCGTTTTGTCTTGAAAACGTAATCCTGCCTGTCGTCGCGTACGATGGGTTTGTTGGTTGGAATTACCACCACATCCAGCTTATAGATATCCCATAGCTCACCCGCTTCTGTTTCGGCCGTGCCGGTCATGCCGGCCAGCTTGTTGTACATCCTGAAATAATTCTGCAGGGTGATGGTGGCATAAGTCTGCGTAGAGGCTTCAACCTTTACATTCTCCTTGGCTTCGATGGCCTGGTGCAGGCCGTCAGAATAACGCCTGCCTTCCATGATACGTCCCGTCTGCTCATCCACGATCTTGATCTTGTTGTCCATGATCACATATTCCACATCCTTTTCGAAAAGGGCATAGGCTTTCAGCAACTGGTTAACCGAGTGCACCCTTTCGGATTTCATGGAGTACTCCCTGATCATCTCGCTCTTCTTTTCGAGTTTTTCCTTGTCGGGGAGGGATGAACGTTCAAGTTCAACGATCTCTGTGCCGATGTCGGGAAGGATGTAGAAATTCGGATCACCGGTTTCGGCCGTAAGCAGGTCGATGCCTTTCTCGCGTAAATCGATGGAGTTGTTCTTTTCTTCGATCACAAAGAATAATTCATCATCGATGATATGCATCTTCTTGCCCTGTTCGGCCAGAAAATGGTTTTCGGTTTTCTGCATCAGGGCCTTCATGCCCGGCTCGCTCAGGAATTTGATCAGGGCATTGTTTTTTGGCAAACCGCGATGCGCCCTGAACAGCAGTTCCGCCCCCTTCCGGTAATCTTCGTCATTGTTTTCGTCGGCCAGCAGCTTTTTGGCATCGGCCAGTATTTTTGTTACATAATTGCGCTGGGCCGTATAAAGCTTTTGTACCAATGGCTTGAGCTCGTAGAATTCGTGCTTTTCTCCCTGCGGGGTGGGCCCGGAAATGATCAGCGGGGTACGGGCATCGTCAATCAGTACGCTGTCTACCTCATCAACAATGGTGTAATTATGTTCACGCTGTACCAGTTCCTCGGGGTTTCCCGTCATATTGTCGCGAAGGTAGTCGAAGCCGAATTCGTTGTTGGTGCCGAAGGTAATGTCGGCCAGATAGGCCTGCCGCCGGGGTTCGGAATTCGGTTCGTGCTTATCGATACAGTCTACTTTCAATCCGAGGAATTCATACAGCACCCCCATCCATTCCGAGTCGCGCTTGGCAAGGTAATCATTCACGGTAACGATGTGCACCCCCTTGCCCGGCAAAGCATTGAGGTAAACCGGCAGGGTAGCTACAAGGGTTTTTCCCTCACCTGTCGCCATTTCGGCGATCTTGCCATCATGCAACACGATCCCGCCGATAAGCTGTACGTCGTAATGCACCATGTCCCACCTGATCAGGCTTCCGCCGGCCGTCCATTCATTTTTATAGATGACCTTGCCGCCCTTGAGTTCCATGCCGTCGCGCTGCGGCGCAAGCAGCTTATCGTGTTCCGTCGCTTCAACCTCTATGCGGTCATTTTCCGTGAAACGGCGGGCAGTTTCCTTCATCACCGCAAATGCTTCGGGAAGGATCTCGTTCAGGACATCCTGTGTTTTATCATATATTTTTTTATTCAGCTTGTCGACCTGCTCCCAGCGCTTTTCGCGTTCCATGATATCATCCTCGGCTTCGATCTGTTTCCTCAGAACGGCCACCTCCTCTTTCTCCGCAGCAATGTATTCGCTGATCCTTTTCCTGAATTCAGGGGTTTTCGATCGCAATTGGTCGTGCGACAATTCCCTGATGCTTTTTTCGGCTTCAAGGATCTTGCCAACAATGGGGGCGATGGTGCGTATATCCCTGGCTGATTTGCTGCCAAGCAGCTTGTTCAGTATTTTCATCGAAAGTATTATTTTTCGCCATGCTTTTCCGGCATGCGCGCTGATGTTCCAAAAACCTTTGCAATTATTGTGCCTTCATGCCTGTCAGGCTTATTCCTGCCATATCGGCATAAAACGGCAAAAATAATTCAATTCGACGGAAATAACAATGAAAGGCTGCAATAGACCTTTTGTCCGGCTATGCGTATTGTTATTGCAGCCTGTAACCGGCTCCCTCAATGAATGAATCTCATGATCAGTCTTTCGAGTTGTTCTCCGGGCGGGGGTGCCGGGCAGGCAGCGATATTTCCTTCCACATCGATCAGCACATACAGGGGCAGGTGCCTGATATCATAGTGTTCGTAAACATCGGGATTGTTTCCGTAATGGGCCATGGTAAAGGGATACCGGTCTTTTTCTGCCAGGGCGGCAAGCGTATCGGGCTCCTCGTCGAGCGAGATGCCGATGATCTCCATCCCCGCCCGGTAAACCCTGTGGAGTTCGGTGATCATGTTGAGTTCGGATGCCATGCCGGGAAGTCCGCTGCGGAAGAATATCAGCAGCAGCAGTTTTCCCTTCTGAATCCCGGGCAGGCGGATGCTGTCTTCGCCAAGGTACAGGGTAATGCCGGGAGCCGCTGTGCCTGGCTGCAGCTTTTGAAGGGTTTCGAGCAGGTTGATTGCAATTTTCCGGTTCATGTCAAAGGTCGTCCGTTCAGCGAACATGCGTATCATGGCAAGTATCTTTTCTTTTTTAAAGGCACCGTGACCGGAAATACCTTTCAGGCCGTGCAGGAACACCAGTTCCCTGAACTGCGGGTCGCCCAGGTAGCTGATACCGGCCATGGCATTCATGATCATGTCCATGTCCTGTTTGTCGTTCACGGCAGTGATCAGATCCGAAATATCGATCACATCCGGGGATGTCAGCAGGTATTTTTCAAAAAAATTGTTGAAAAAGGCGGCATACTCCACCTGCCTGTAAAGGATGGGTTGCCCTGTAAAATAGTCCATTGCCAGCCTCTCCCTGCCTTTCATCCGGGCAAATTGCTCAATGCCGGCAAGTTTGTATTTGATGTAATCCGTTAGATATGGCTGTTCCGCATCGGTAAAAGTGTTTGATATTTCATTCCTGAATTGTTCGATGACCCGTTTATCGCGCAATTTGTATATGCGGTCGAAATTTTCCATGACAAAGGCATTGTAGCGGGCATTGAATTCCCAGATGCGCAGGTTCAGGTCGCCGGGAGCGGCATCCACAAGTTCGGTCTCAAGTCCTTCCCGCTCGTAATATGATGCAGTTTGTATGGCCGGCCTGTAGGTAAGGCTGAAATGATAGGTGTGACCCGGCTTCATGAATACTTCTGCACGTTGGTTATTGACATCGAGATAGGCTGCCTGGGTTTCACCGCTTTCGAAGGTCATCGCGAAGCTGCCATCTTCCGACACCCTGGTTTTTGCCAGGGTGATAAACTTGTTCGAAATAAAATCCTCAATGGCCAGGAGCCTGATCACCTGTCCCTGCCCGCCTGTAAGCTTTCCTTTTACTGAAGTGGTTTGTGTCATGGCAGCGCCCGGAATGGCGAACAGCAGCAGAATGATGATGGTTTTGGGCATATGGCAATGCTTCTTGGTTGAACTGAATTGTAAACGGGCTGATCGGGCGATTATTATGATGGAGGCTAAAGACCCGGGTTGTGAAGGTTTTTCTCATCGCCCGAAATTAACTTCTTTCGGTACGAACCGGGAAGCATCACCACCGTGCCGCAGGATTTCCCTTACGATGGAGGAGTTGATGGAGGTGTGTTCGGGTGTGGTCAGCAGGAAGACGGTCTCAATTTCGGGATATAGTTTCTTGTTCACCTGGCCGATGCTTCGCTCAAATTCAAAGTCGGCCGAAGTGCGCAGCCCCCGAAGGATAAAACGGGCATTTACTTTCCGGCAAAATTCGACGGTCAGGCCGGAGTATTTTGCAATGCTGATCTTGTTGTTGCCTGCAAAAACCTTCTCGATCCATTCGAGGCGCTGTTCGATGTCGAAGTAGCAGGTTTTTTCGGCATTGTCGCCAATGGCAACAATGATCTGGTCGAAAAGATCACATGCCCTCAGGATGATGGATTGGTGTCCGACGGTGATCGGGTCGAATGATCCGGGAAAAACGGCAATACTGTCCATATCGGCTGTTATTTTATACAAATATACGAAAATACACCTGTATCAGCCGGCCCTGCTCATCCTGATGGCTTTTTTCATCACTTCCGCTACCGAGCGGTAGGATTCCCTGCGCTTTTTACAGGCCTTATCGAGGGGAAACCATTTAACATTGCTGATCCCTTCTTTTCTGGCCGGGTTGAGGCTGGCGGAGGTGGGGGCCTGCATCAGGTACCAGCGTGTTTTCTTGATATAGAGCCGGCCTTTTCTTCCGTAAAAATGATAGGTCGTTTGGATCTTTCCCCGTATCATAGGGTTCCCAATGCCCGTTTCTTCCGCCACTTCGCGGATGGCGGCCTCTTTCTTATTTTCGTTTTTGTTTTTTTTGCCTTTGGGCAGGTCCCATCGTCCGTGCCTCCTGATCATCAGTACCTCCCCATTCTCGCTGATAACCGCACCGCCGGCCGCCAGGGTGAGGGTGAACCGGCTGACAAAGGCTTTAAACAGCTTGTTATGATCTTCCTTGCTGTGAATGTAAAGCGTGCTTTTGTTCTTCGACTTTGTAAATTCACTGAAGGCAGCCAGCAATTCCTTCATCCCTGCATATTCATGTATTTGCTTGCCTTTTCCCTTCAGCGATACGGCCATGTTTCCCGTAAAGATCACAGCCTTTGTTTTGATGAAAATTCTGGGGTATGCCTGCATTCGCTTCTTGCTTAGCCTTGCATCTGCAAATTGTTGATTGATATGTTTTTCTGCTTCGGGTTTGATCCCCGACAGACAGATTAAGTCATCACCGCTGCAATTTTAAAAAAAATAATGAAGACAAAACGAACACCTTTTAGTATTTGATCAGCTTTCCTGCACTGCCTGACTCATTATCTGTGATCGTGATCAGGTAGAAACCTTTTTTCAGACCGGAAATATTGATTTTGGTTTGTTCGCCATTTAGCCTTCCATGCTGGACAATGGTGCCAAGGGTGTTCAGGATGTGGTATTCGGCTTCGCTGTCGCCATCCTTTTTGATTTGTATGATATCCCTGGCGGGATTCGGCCAGATCGTGAGCGGAGCGTGGATCTTATGTGTTTCCCTGATGTTCAGTTCTTCGTTCGGGATGATGATCTCCCCGTTCAGCACCTTTTGCCTGAGCGCGTCCAGCCTCGTCTTCAGCAGGTTTTTCGAGGAGTCGGCATTATGGTAGCTGTTGGCCCATACAAAGGCCATGTCCACTTCCTGCACCTCGCCGGGATGGAAGGTGAAGGGGCCGCAGGAACCCATGCCGCGGCGGTCATTAGGGTTACTGCCACTGGCTTCTTCGGTCCAGTATTTGCCGTTCTGGTTCCAACCCCCGTTGGGGTATTCGCATGCAGTACCCCAATTCAGGGGATCGGTGTCGCCGGGAAACATATAGCGGCAGGCGGGGCCGTCAGCCCACCCATATATGCCATTATTTCCGTACAGGATGGCGGAGTCGTTCTGCCACCTGCCCTGCATATACTGGTAATACTGTTGGGCATTCTGTGGATCGCTAGTCGGCCCCGCCGAACTGTTGAAATACACAAAATAGGATAAGCCGTACCTTTCATCATCCACGATACCGTTGCCGAAGTTCAGTCCGTTCACGCTGAAGTCGCATCCGCCATCGGGATTATCTTCCTGGTCGGGATCCATGAAGGGGCCTGCCAGGATGGTTGCGGATTGGGCGGGCGGCAGGCTGCCATAGGCTTCCGGTTCACCGGATCCATCCACATCAGTGCCGTTATAGCAGAAATATGAATTTCCTGTGACGTGGCTTCCTACATAATCATCCCATTCATATCCAAGGTCAAAATCCGTAAATACCCCGAAGTAGGTGTCATAATAGGTATTGGCCGAGCGGTTGACCAGGTCATAGTGCACGAACACGGTATGTTTCAGGATGCTGTCGTCAGGTGCGTCGAAGGCATATACCATACAATGGATCTCAAGCTGCAGCGAATCACCGTGGCTTTCGGTATGCGGCATATCGTCGTTACAGATAAAATAAATGCATTCATCCCCCCTGATGTAAGGGTAATCGCCTGCTGCCGGGTCGTAGATGCCGTTCCCGTCATGATCGTGGTAGGGGGCCATCTGTTCCGGCATGCCATAGGCCGCATCCCCGTTGCCAGGCCAACCTGCAATCACTGCCGGAGGTTCATACCCTTCCTTCCACCAGTTCTGCCGGTGCTGTTCCACTTCCTGCCTTGTCAGTTTCCATGTACGGTCCCAGTCGACCGTGAAAGCGGAATCGCGCAGGTTCGCCATCGGCCCCCCCTGAATGTCCTGCCCGACTTGTCTGTATCGCTGGCCTGCCAGGTGGAGGTTGCCGTCTGCCGTCTTCCCGCCGAGCCAAATGTTATTCAGGAAGATGGTGTGCTTGCCGCTGCCCTTCGGTGCTTCGAAATGAGGCCTGAAATTATGGAGATGAACCCCGTCGTTCCTGAAACTTGAAAAAAGCACGTTGCTGGAACTCACACCGGCATTGATATTGTTAATGGTCAGCGAGTCATAGGCATGGCGGTTGAGGATGTCGATGTACACATAGCCTTTCCCGATCGCAAACGCGGGATAATTGTAGTTATAATAAGTGTAAGAGACGGTGTCCCTTCCGTATGACCTGGCATATGCAACATATGACAGTATGCTGTCCGTCACACGTCTTGTCTTTCCCTTTTTTCCATCGAGAACAATGATCGAAGTCATATCGATGGTGTCGTGGATGATGTCGTTGCTCCTGAAATTAACCAATACCTCCATGCCGCTATATACACTTGCCGAATCGGGAATGGTAAGTGGATAGTCAGGGTTATGGCTTACATCGTATATAATCGGGATCCAATCCGAATAATACTGGGGGTGGTTGATCTTGCGGATACGGTAATAGACGATGTCCTCACCCAATGCAATTACTGGAGGCATATAGGTGACCGAATCCCCGCTGAAGGATAACTCATAAAGCAGGTAGCCCCAGTTAGTTTTTACGTCGAAGATCTCGATCGGGTCCCCGCTGGGGTCGTGGTCATTTGACAAGACCTCAACCGTGATCGGGGTGAAAGCCATGCCACTGCCGTAGTCGGGTTCTCCGTTAGGGCAGTCGGGGTTTTTTTCGACCTGTATGCTCACCCTGGCCTCTTTTGAATACAGACCGGGATTGTTCTTGTAATGGATTTTATAATCGATCCTGTCCTGACCGGTGTAGGAAGGACCTGCCGTATAGTAGAGGAGGTTGTCGATGACCTCCAGGCTGCCGTTATTGGGTTGATTAGTGATGGTGATGACCAGGGTGTCGCCAAGCGGGTTATGATCGTTGGCCAGGATGTCGAGCTCCCGGGTGATCCCGCCTGTGGCTTCGAAGCTGTCATTCACGGCCACGGGCAGGTCGGGGTTGGGTTCAAGGAATACGTTTGCAAGGGCTTTGTTGGAATAGTATTTGTTCCCGGATCTTTCTCTCAGTTCATAAAAAAAATAGCCTCTTCCTTTTGTGCCTCCGTAACCGGAAGTGAATGTCACCTGTGTTGAGTCGGGGCTTATCACCACCGAACAATTATACTTTTCGATTATTCCTCCTATCTTTATTTCATCACCGTTGGGGTCATAGTCATTGGCCATGATATCCAGGTTAGTGGGCTCCAGAAACCGGGCATGCAGGCTGTCGTCAACGGCCACGGGTACATCCGGGTTGGGAAGCACCTCGATCATGATGTTTGCAAATTCCGACTGGTACCCGGGGGCGTTGACCTTGGCCACCTTATAGCGGAGGTCTTCCCAGCCTTCGAACCATTCGGAACGGTAAAACACCGTGCTGTCTTCGTACCATGCATCACCATGGCCGGAACCACCAAGGTAATATATCCTGAGGGTGTCCCCGTCAGGGTCGTGGTCGTTCAACAGGGGAAAGATCTCAACGAGTTTCTGATTCATCACCTGAGCCGAATCGTCGATGGCTATGGGGAAACTTTGTGAATATAGAAACAAGGGTGTGAATAACAGAAAAAACGGGTAAAATTTCTTCATAATCCGGAGGTTTGTCTGAAGTTGATGCCTGTTGATGGCACTTATTTTTGTTTTGGCTTTCAATGTAAAGATAGAAAATATTTATGCCTGATGCAATAATTTCCCAGTTAAGGGTATGATCGGACAAGTAAAAGGTTAATGAGTGCGGAGGCTTTTCCCCCTTCATTTAATACATTGCTTGGCGGGTGGGCGGATAAACGGCCTTGCCGGCGCTGAGCCCTACAAAAGAATTCAGCCTCCTGCTTTCTTTTTCTTATTATTTTTGCAGCAAAACCCCAGGCATGGTCTATACGGAAGAAACAGCAGTAACGGTTGCAGATTTCCTGCTGCAGATCAAAGCAGTGAAACTGAACAGCAGCTCACCCTTTACATGGGCTTCGGGCCTGAAATCGCCCATATATTGTGATAACCGCATCACGCTTTCATTCCCGAAGGTGAGGACATATATGCGGCAGGAGTTCGTAAAAGCCATTGTGCAGGAATTCGGCGATGTCGACCTGATTGCCGGCGTGGCAACCGGCGGCATCCCTCAGGGTGCGCTCATTGCCCAGGAACTTGGCCTCCCCTTTGTTTATGTGCGTGCCCAGTCAAAGGCCCACGGGCTCGAAAATAAAATTGAAGGCATCACCAAATCTGGGCAGTCGGTCGTGGTGGTCGAAGACCTTGTTTCAACCGGAAAGTCGAGCCTCAGTGCCGTCACAGCCCTGCGACAGGCCGGCTGTATCGTCAAGGGCATGGTAGCCATCTTTACCTATAATCTCGCCGCGGCAGCAGAGAACTTTGAAAAAGAGAGCTGCAGGCTCATCACATTAACCGACTATGACGTCCTGATAAACAGGGCGGTGGAAAACCGCTATGTGCGCGATGCCGAGCTGCAATCGCTCATACAATGGCGCGAAAACCCGAAGAGATGGGGCGAACAATTCAAATAAATACCAGGTGAAGATCATAAGCAATGAAGTGATCGCCGCAAAGGCCGCCGGCTCCTTGTTCGAATTCCTGTGCGATTTCAACAATTATCGCCTGCTTATGCCCGAACAGGTGGTCAAATGGGAATCGACCGCCCGGGCAGGACGCTTTACCATCAGGGATACAGCCGAGATTGGTATGAAAATCATTGAAACAGTGCCGGATAAACGGGTGGTGCTGTCGTCCGACGGCAAGGTTCCCTTCGACTTTGAATTGTGGATTGAACTGGAAAGCCTTGACGATGCCGCAACAAAAGTGCTTGTTGGCTTCGAGGGCCAGATCCAGCCCTTCATTGCCATGATGGCCAAAAGGCCGCTCACCAACCTGGTGAACCACATGGCAGAAAGCATTCGCGACCTTCCCTGACACGATATGGCTTAGTCCGTGCCCCGGATTCAAAACAGGTAACTGATCTCTTTCAGGTCACATTCGAGCGACTGATCCCCGCTGCTGAGCAGCAACCTGCCATATTCATTCACCCCCCTGATCATGGCTTTGATCTTTTTTCCACGATAAATATAATCGCGCCACTCGCCCATTCCCAAAAGGTTTTCATGGTATGCGGATACGATCCCTTCGCGGTCCCCCTGCTGTAACCGGGTATATCTTTTGAGCATGCTTTCTGCCATTTGGCGTGCCAGGACAATCGGGTCATGCGCTTGTCCGCTCAGCATCTTCACCGATACGGGATTGGGCACGGATTTACTGAAGGAAAGCTGGTTTATGTTCACCCCTGCACCGGCAATCACATGGCTGAATGAATCACCCATGATCTCGACGTTGATCAGTATCCCGCCGATCTTTCCTGATCCGGCATAAATATCATTTGGCCACTTGATGCGTATGCTGTGTCCCGGCAGCAGCCCGGCCAGGAAGTCGGTAATCCCAAGCGAAATGCACATGCTTAGTTGGAACTGCCTTGCGATCTCAAGGAATTCGGGGTAGAGGATCATGCTCATGAGGATGTTTTTTCCTTCTTCACTTTCCCATCTGTTACGGCCCTGCCCCCTGCCGGCGGTCTGATGGTTTGCATAGACAACCGTTCCTTCGGGAAGGTTTTCCCCGGCCAGCAATTGCGCTGCATATTCATTGGTGGAAGAAACCCCGTCGAGCCGGACCATATGTATGCCTCTTGGTTCCATTCTCTGGCATCAAAGATAAACGAATCGAACGGATATTTGACCACCCGCCGATTGCACCATTCATCTGTTTCCACTATCAAGTGTCTCTGTCTCCGGAAAGCGGGATGCAGCAGGGAAGACAAGTCCATCGCCCCGCGATTATTAATTATTGTTAATATTCCTTGCTTAAAGCATTCTCATAGAGGCCTGAAAAGCAATTTTGCTTACTTTTGCGGCAAAGCATCGTACATGACTGAAGAAAAGAAGGAAATTCATAGCGGAGAGCTGGTCGGCATGGTTGTTAGTGCCCTTAAAGATAGCAAGGGGATCGATATCGCATCCATCGATTTTTCGAAAACTGCAAACATGATTGCGCGCTTCTTTGTTATATGCCATGGGAACAGCAATGTGCATGTTTCATCACTGGCCGACCGTGTGATCGAGAAGGTGCGCAATGAGGCAGGCTATAAACCCTGGAACAGGGAAGGTTTTGAGAATGCAGAATGGATATTGCTTGATTACGCTGATGTGGTGGTGCATATCTTCCAGGAAAGAACACGGAAGTTCTACAAACTTGAAGAACTTTGGGCCGATATACCCATCAAATGGCACGGGACCGGCGAATAGCATGTTCAATTTATTTAACAGGCAGATGACAGATCAGAAGAACAAGGAAAACAACAATAAGGGGCAGAACAAACTCTCTCCGAAAGGAAATAAACGCAAGTTCAATTTCTATTGGATCTATGCCATCATTTTCTTTATCATTTTTATCTTCTACTTTTCCGATTTTAGCGATAAAAGCCAGAAGACCGACTGGCCGCAACTGCGTGAGATGCTTGTGGCCGGCGATGTGGAAAAGGTAGTGGTGGTAAATAAGGACAAGGCCGAGATCTATATCGTTGAAGAAAAACTGCAATCAGATCCCAGATATGAAGAGGTCAGGCCCTCGCGCACGGGATCGGAGAAACCGCAGTATTATATGAACATCAGCTCGGCCGAAAATTTTGAAGACAAGATGATCGAGGCCCAGCAGGAAGCACCACAGGTGATATACCCGGAATTTGAAAACCGGACGAGCTGGACCGACAGCCTGAGCTGGCTTTTGCCCATCCTGATTCTTGTGGTGGTGTGGATCGTGATCATGCGTATGATGGGCAGGGGAGCCGGAGGAGCCGGCGGCCAGATCTTTAACATCGGAAAATCGAAGGCACAGCTTTTTGACAAAAGCACCAGCGTCAGCATTAACTTTCAGGATGTGGCAGGCCTGGAAGAGGCCAAGGTAGAGATCAAGGAGATTGTCGATTTCCTGAAAAATCCCGGCAAATACACCAAGCTGGGCGGAAAGATACCGAAAGGCGCCCTGCTGGTGGGCCCGCCGGGGACCGGCAAGACCTTGCTGGCAAAAGCGGTGGCAGGGGAGGCCAAGGTTCCCTTCTTCAGCATCTCCGGCTCCGACTTCGTCGAGATGTTTGTAGGCGTGGGCGCCTCAAGGGTGCGCGACCTCTTCAAACAGGCCAAGGAAAAGGCCCCCTGCATCATCTTCATTGACGAGATCGACGCCATTGGCCGTGCCAGGGGGAAAAATCCCATGACGGGCGCCAACGATGAAAGGGAAAATACACTCAACCAGTTGCTGACCGAAATGGATGGCTTTTCAAGCAATACCGGGGTGATCATCCTGGCAGCCACCAACCGTGCCGATATCCTCGACCGGGCATTGATGCGCGCCGGCCGCTTCGACAGGCAGATCCATGTTGAATTGCCCGACCTGGAAGAGCGTAAAGCCATCTTCAAGGTGCACATGCGGCCTATTAAGGATGACCAGGGTGTAAAGATCGACTTCCTTGCCAAACAGACCCCCGGATTCTCGGGAGCCGACATCGCCAATGTGTGTAACGAAGCGGCGCTGATCGCTGCACGGAAAGACCGGCTCAGCGTGACAAAGCAGGATTTTATGGACGCCATCGACCGCATCATCGGCGGGCTGGAAAAGAGAAATAAGATCATCTCATCAAAGGAAAAAAAGGTGATCGCATTTCATGAAGCAGGACACGCCTCGGTAAGCTGGCTGCTCGAACACGCCCACCCGCTCGTCAAGGTCACCATCATCCCACGTGGTAAAGCGCTCGGGGCAGCATGGTACCTGCCCGAAGAACGGCAGATCACTACCTGGGAACAGATGTTCGACGAGATGACCGCCACCCTCGGCGGCAGGGCCTCCGAAGAGGTCATCTTTGGGAAAGTATCAACCGGTGCGCTGAACGACCTCGAAAGGGTTACCAAACAGGCATTCAACATGGTGGTGTATTTCGGGCTGAATGATAAAATCGGGAATGTCAGCTATTACGATTCTACAGGGCAACAGGAATACTCATTTCATAAGCCTTACAGTGAAAAAACAGCCGAACTCATCGACAAAGAGGTGAAAGCCCTTGTGGAAAAAGCATATAAAAGAGCCGTGGAACTGTTGAAAGATAACCGTGATAAGCTTGAGATGCTGGCCGAAAGATTGCTGAAAAGGGAGGTGATCTTTGGCGAAGACCTCGAGGAAATATATGGGAAACGTCCCTGGGACGAAGAAAAAAGGATTGAAGAAAACGGGGATGCAGAAGAAAAACCGGTGGTTGGTGAAAATAATGATTCGGCCGGTGAAACCGCCGGAAACGACCCGGTGTTGGATGAAACAGCCCCTGAAGAGAAATAAATTCTGATGGACGACACCACCGCACGCGAAAAGGTATTGAAGAGCGTCAGGAATGCCCTGATGTCGAAACCCGACAACCCCTACCAGGATGTCGACTTCGATTTGCCTGTCTTTCATGAGGCTGTGGAGGCACCCGCCATCGTATTTGCAGAGGAGTTTATCAAAGCCTCCGGCAGGTTCGTTTATTGCAGCGACGATGAAGAGTTCCTCGCAATGGTGCTATCGCTCATGAAGGAAAACAATTGGGATTCTGTTTTTTGCCTTGATCCCGCCCTCAGCGAAATTCTCCGGCAGGGCGGTATAGCTGTCAGGACAGGAGCAGAGGATTTTGCAGGGATGAAAGCCGGTATTACGCGTTGCGAATACCTCATTGCCCGGCTTGGCAGGGTGATGGTTTCTTCGGCACACCCCTCCGGCAGAAGGATGAATGTATTTCCCGAAGCCCATCTTGTTTACGCACGTGCTTCCCAGTTGTTGCCCGACCTCAAAACAGCCCTGAAAAAGGTCAGGGAAAAGTACGGAAAGAACCTGCCCTCAATGATCTCGGTGATCACCGGGCCCAGCCGTACAGCCGATATTGAAAAGACCCTGGTGATGGGTGCACACGGGCCGAAGGAATTATATGTTTTCATGGTCGACGATCTGGCATGAATAAAATATATCTGAATTGAAAAATCTGATCATCAGAACCATTACGGGAGCTGTTTTTGTTGCCTCCATCATGGCCTGCGCACTTTTTTCCCCGCTGGCTTTTGCAGCCCTCTTCATGCTGATCGCTCTTGTTGCATTGGTTGAATATGTAAAGCTTGCCAGCCCGCAGCAAGGGCTTCCCGGAATGATGGTAACGCTGGGCACCGGCCTTGCCGTATATCTGCTTGTCAGCCTTTATGCACTCACGTCGCTGGCTGCTGCAAACCTTTGGCTGATCCTGCCGCTAATGGTCGCTTTTACGGTATTTCATGTGCTCTCAGGTAAAAATGCCGCACTGGATTCGCTGGCAGCCGGCATCAGTGGTATCGTACTGCTTATCCTCCCCCTGGCATTGCTCAACTTCTTCCTGAACCCCTTCATGATCCCGGGCCACCATACATACTGGTTCGTTCTGGGGATATTCATTATACTCTGGACACACGATACTTTTGCATACCTCAGCGGAAGTCTCTTCGGAAAGCACCCGCTCTGGCCTTCGGTATCGCCCAAAAAGTCGGTGGAAGGAAGCATCGGCGGGCTGGGATTTGCCATCGTCGCTGCCTATATCATTTCATTGTTTTCGCCGGAACTCAACACCCTGAAGTGGATGGCCGTGGTGCTGATCGTGGCGGTATTCGGGACCATCGGAGACCTGGCCGAATCGCTGCTCAAACGAAGGGCGGGGATGAAGGACTCGGGCAGCATCCTGCCCGGACACGGGGGCATGCTCGACCGCATCGACAGCCTGCTCCTGGCAGTTCCGGTATTATATGTTTTTATACTTTTGACAGCAACATGAAAATTCACCGGGCAGGCATCATACCCATCCTTACGCTCCTGACAGGGGTTGGCGGCATCCTGCTGCTGCTGAACCTGCTTTTCCCCCTTCAAACGCCGGTCCACTATTTCCTGTACCTTGCCGGTTTCATCTTTATGATATTTGTGTTGCGCTTCTTTCGCTTTCCCGCCAGGCGGGCCCCTGAAGATCCACGCCATGTATACAGCGGTGCCGATGGCAGGGTGGTGGCCATCGAAAAGGTTTTTGTTGAAGAATACTTTGGGGAAGAACGTCTGCAGATTTCGGTCTTTATGTCGATCACCAATGTCCATATCAACTGGTATCCGGTTGGCGGAGAGGTGGTTTACAGGAAGCACCACCAGGGCAGGCACCTCGTGGCATTTAATCCCAAATCGTCGATGCTCAATGAACATACCACCCTGGTGTTGCGCGATGCCGCCGGCCATGAGGTAATGCTGCGGCAGATCGCAGGTGCCGTGGCAAGGCGCATCCTTTGCCGGGCCGAAGAGGGGAGGGTGGTTAAACAGGGCGATGTCCTCGGCATGATCAGGTTCGGTTCAAGGGTGGACCTGCTCCTGCCTGCCGATGCAGAAGTCAAAGTAAGCCTGGGCCAACAGGTTCGGGCCTGCCATACCGTTATGGCAGCGCTGGGCTGATGCGGCATCCGGCAGTCTGCCCCGCTGATAATTCCTGATATTTTCAGAAAATATCCTGCAGTTCTGTCAGGGAAGCGATCTCGTAAGTGACCTTGTCGTTGTGCGTTTTGCGCCCGGGATTGAAATAAACCTGGTCCATGCCTACCGCCCGGGCACCGGCAATGTCAACAGCCAGGTCGTCGCCGATGATGATGCTTTCCGGGGCAACTGCCCCGGCCTTTTTCATGGCATAATGAAAGATCTCCGGCTCCGGCTTCTTGATGCACGCCTCCTCGGAAGTGGTTACGGTGCTGAAATACCTGCCCAGGCGCGCAATCCTGAACTTCTGCTCCTGCACTTCGGCAAAACCGTTGGTGATGAGGTGCAGCAGGCATTTCCCCGAAAGGTATTCCAGGGCTTCCAGCGCACCGGGAAAAAGGAAAGGCCTGGCGGGATCAACACGCACATAATCTTCCGACATGCCGATGGCGATGGCGCTGTCGTGGATGCCGAAATCGGCCAGGGTCATTTCAAATCGCCTGATATTCAAAACTTCCTTCAGAATATTTCCGCGAATATACCACGACCACAGCATGTCGTTGTGCTTTTCGTAACGTTCCCTGAATGCTTGTAATGAGGGGACGCCGAGCCGGCCAAGGCCGTAACGTGCAAACATTTTGTTGAAGGAATCTTCGGTGCTGGCGTCAAAGTCCCAGAGGGTGCGGTCGAGGTCGAAAAAGATATGCCGGTATTTTTTCATCACGTGCAAAGCTATACAAAGTTTTTTGCCCGGCCCGGATCAATTTATTAATCTTCATCATGGTGGGAGGGAGGATTACCCTGGCCTGTTCAGTTTTTAATTTCGTAATATTTTCCCTGGAACGAGCCACGTCTTGCCAGCTCCGCTTCAACCATTTCCACGATATTTTCATTTCTGACCATTCCCCAGCCGGGTCCGGCCTGATAGCGCGGGGGCACCTCACCGGCAAAGCGTTCGATAATGAAAGTGGGATTGAGCCGTTCCACGAAGTCGACGATAAAGGAGATGTATTCTTCCAATCCGAAAAAAACAAAATCGCGGGGGTTTTCTATGTATTCCGCTTCCATCCGGGTTCCTTTGATGATCTGCAACTGGTGGAATTTGATGTTGGACAGGGGAAGGTCCGACAGTATGCCGGCTTCGGCCATCATCTCTTCCCTGCTCTCGCCGGGCAGCCCGAAGATGATGTGTGCCCCGGTTTTTACACCGGCAGCGGCTGTGCGCATGATGGCATCCCGGCTGCTTTCGAAGTAATGCCCCCGCCTGATCCTGTCAAGGGTCCTGTCGTAACACGATTCTATGCCATATTCAATGATTACGTAATGCTTCCGCGTCAGTTCTGCAAAATATTCCAGTTTTTCGTCATCGATGCAGTCGGGGCGGGTGCCGATGACCAGCCCGGCAATCCCCGGAAAACTGAGCGCCTCGTCGTAGAGGTCCCTGAGCTTTTCAAGGGGTGCGTAAGTGTTTGAATAAGGCTGAAAATAGGCCAGGTATTTTCCCGGCTTTTTATAGCGCCATTCATGAAATTCCATCCCTTCGCGAATTTGTTGCTCCACGGCCTTTGAAGGGTCGCAATAGGAGGGGTTAAAGGCATCGTTGCTGCAATAGGTGCATCCGCCCAGGCCTATGCTGCCATCCCTGTTGGGACAGCTAAAGCCGGCATCAATGCTGAGCTTTTGCACACGTACTCCAAATACTTTCCTGAAATAGTTGGAATAGGCGTTAAACCTGCGATGATGGCCCCATTGGTACATAAGGTGCGATTGACTGAAACATACGCTCATGGGTGTATGGATATTTTGCATTGCCATATACCCTGTGCCGGGCTAAGATAAAAAAAAAGCCCCGCTGTTTGAAGCGGGGCCTTTGATTTATGATGCATCATGATTATTCTGAAGACCTGGTAACTCTTTCCAGCCTCTTCATGATGAGGAAGATAAAGGCGGCCGACAAGAGGCAGCAAACGATGAAGATTGCCCAAAGTTCCCAAAGGTCGAGTTTGCCCCAGAAGAAGCTGCCCACAACGAGAAGCTTATTCCCTACGGCGGTGGCAAGGAGCCATCCGCCCTGCATCAGTCCCTGGAACCTTTCGGGTGCCACCTTCGACACGAAGGAAAGTCCCATCGGGCTCAGGAAGAGCTCGGCAATGGTCAGTACAAGGTAACTGCTGATAAGCCAGTATGGCAGTACACGCGATGTGTCAGGAACCGGCTGGTATTTCAGGTCGCCCGATTCGTCAACAAATTGCAGGGCATTCGGGGAGATCAGGTCGGTGGAGGCAATGAGCAGGATAATGAAGCCGATCGAGGCAATGATCATCCCGATGCCGATCTTCTTGGGTGTGGAAGGTTCGATCTTTTTCTTCCTGAGCCATGCAAAAATGCCCATGACCGGGAAGGTGAGCGCCACGATGAAGAGCGGGTTGAACGACTGGAATACTTCAGGAGCAATGGGATTGTTGGTCGGGTGGCTCTGGCTGATCATATAATAGGTCAGATATCCCAGGCCGACGAACATCACCATGCCGATGAATTTATCGGTTAGCTTCTTGCGGAATAAAAGGATCACGAGGCCGGCCACGCTGCCGATAAAGGCCAGGATGGATTCAAGATTGAAGAAGGTACTGGTAAAGGCGTCCACTTCCTTAACCGTGTAATCCCTGGCAAAGTAGGTGAGGGTAAGGCCGTTTTGGTGGAACGACATCCAGAAGAAGATGACCACGACAAATACCAGTAGCAGTGCCGATGTCCTTGGCCTTTCTTCCTTGCTTGAACTTTGGAAAATCCATGCGGCGAACACGATAAAAAGACCCACGGCAAAAGCGATGTCGACGTTGCTGGAGGCAAACCAGATGCCAACCGATACGGCAACACCGATGATCAGGGATATGATGCCGGCTGTGAGCTGCTTGCCCATCTTGAAACGCTTCCCTTCGGGAATGGCGATCTTCTGTTCTTTGGGTTTCCGCTGCTTTGAAGGAAGATGCTTGTTGAAGATCAAATATACCAGCAGCGAAACGATCATGGCAAGGGCGGCGATACCGAAAGCATAATTGTAACCGATGGCAAAGGCATCAATGTATTCCTTGGCAAAAACCGAAAGGTCGGTTACGGGCTTATGGCTTACATGGGCGGCCAGGGTTTCAAAGGCCGGGATATCGGATAGTTTTCCGTCGATATAGGCATGACACATGCCCGGGAGACTTCCGTCATGCTCGAAGCCCTGTGTGCGCAGAAACCAGTTCCTGATCCCAGTGGCAACAAAAGGCGCAAAGAATGCCCCGATGTTGATACCCATGTAAAAGATCATGAAGGCAGAGTCGCGCACCTTCCTGTACTTGTCATTGTCATACATCTGCCCTACCACGGCCTGCAGGTTCCCCTTGAAAAGCCCGTTACCCAATGCAATGGTAAAGAGGCCCGTCAGGGTCACGCCCAGGCTCATGCCCGGGACGGCCATGATGACATAACCGGCAAACATGATTACAATACCCGCAAGGATCACGAGCTTGTATTTGTTCGTTACGTCAGCAAGTAAACCGCCAAGCAGGGCAAGCCCGTAAATGCCAAAATAAAACCAACTGTAATAATTCCCGGCTCCCTCTTCCGTCAGGCCGTATTTCGCCTGCAGAAAAAGAACCAGGATAGCCATCATGGTGTAAAAGCCAAACCGCTCACCCATGTTCGAAAAGAAGGCTACCAAAAGTCCCCTAGGATGTCCTTTTAACATAGTCGTAGATTTAGATTATTAATAAATTAACATGCAGTCTTTTATATTCGTGTAAAATAATAGCTTACAAAAATAGTTAAAAATATAAGTTTTGCAAGAGCCTTTCAATTATTATGGAACAGCTGTTCCATGCTCCCTCTTTTCGCTTCCTGAGTGCGCTGATATCAGGGGTTTCAGGGCAATGGTCCGGAGCCGTTCCGATGCATTTGCGAACGTGATCTTCGTGCCGTGGGCATACCATCCGCGCATGCTGCCGGCTCAGTTTTACCGGGGCAGTGAAAACTTTTTCACCTTATTGTAATAACTTTATCCTTCCATCGTCTTAATACTGTCATGACCATCGAAGAATTTAAAAAAGAGGTGCTGCCGGTGAAAAACAAGCTCTACCGCTTTGCCCTCCGGTTCCTTGAAAATGATGAAGATGCGCGTGATGTGGTGCAGGAGATCCTTTTGCGCCTGTGGTCGAAGAAAGAACAACTGCATGAATACAGGAGCATTGAGGCGTTTGCCATGACAATGACCCGCAATTACTGTCTCGACAGGCTTCGTTCTCCGGCTTCGAAAATGGAAATGTTAGATGAAGTAAATGAAATGAAAGATCTGAAAACACCCTACCGGGATACCGAATTATCCGACAGCATGCGTTTTGTGCGCATGGCCATGGAGGCTTTACCGGAACAACAGAAAACGGTGATACATCTGCGTGATGTGGAGGGGTGCGACTTTGATGAGATTGCTGAAATTACGGGCCTGAGCCTTAACAACATCAGGGTCAGTCTTTCGCGCGCAAGAAAAAAAATACGGGATACACTGGTTAAATTGCACAACTATGAGTTCTCAAAGAATTGAAAAAATACTGGAAAAGTTCTATCAGGGCGATACTTCGCTCGAAGAAGAACGCCTGCTCAGGGAACACTTCCTTCGCGATGAGGTTGCGGCCAACATGCAGGAACTGAAGTGGCAATTCCTCCACAATGAAGAAGAAAACCGGGAAAGCCTCCCCGACAGTTTCGATGATGATGTGGTCAGGGCAATTCAGTTACGGGAAAGAAAACAGAAGGTCTCCAGGCGAACCATGATCTTTTATGTTTCGGGTGTGGCGGCCACCGTACTGCTGATGATCAGCATTTTCTTTCATTTTAACCCGGTAGTGACACCCGCTGTGGCTGGCGATCCGGATGCAGCCTTCGAGGAAGCCAGCAAGGTGCTGTTCTTCGTCTCGGAAAAGTTAAACCAGGGAACGGAACCCATCGCAAAGATCGACCACTTCGGTCAGGGAATGGATAATTTACAGAGCATAAAAAAATTCGACCAGGGAATGGATAAAACCAGGCCGGTGTCGAAATTCAACCAGATAACCAACTATTTTACAAACCCGGCACCCCGATAAGGTGCCACAATATTTTTAACAATGAAAAAGACCATTTTAGTATTGATCGCAGGCATCTTCATGATGTCCTTTGCAATGGCGCAGACCAGCGTAACAGAAAAACTGTATGAAAAGTACAGGGGTGTGGAAGGCTTTACCACCGTCCATATCAACAAGGAACTTTTTAACATGATTTCCCAGATGAATTTTGAAGGGGAAGACGCCGCTGAGATGAACCAGATGAAAGACGCCATGGCCAACCTGCAGTTTATCCGTATTGTCATGTTTGAGAACGGATCGGCAGATAACAAGGATTTTATGGCTTTTAAAAAAGACCTTGAAGCATTCAAGCTCGACGGCTTCTCCGAACTGATGGTCGTTGACGATGGCGACGAGAAGGTGCGCTTTGTCGCCCGCCAGGACGGCAACCTCTTTAAGGAGTTCCTGATCCTGATCAACAGCGGTGATGAAGCCGGCTTTGTCAGCATCTTTGGCGATATCGACTTTGAAACGATCTCCAACATCAGCCAGACCATGGGCATAGAACAAATGGGAAAATTCGACAAAAAGGGGAATAAGGATAAATAAAAATCGGAAATAATGAGAACAATCATCGTTTTTTTACTGGCAGCCTTTACCCTTTCGGCGGCTGCACAGAAAACACCGCTCGAAAAGTTCGTCAAAAAAAATGCCTATGCGCCCGGCATTAGTGTGGATGTGATTGAACCGGCTTCATCCGAATTCCCGGCTTTTTCAGAGATTGACGGACCCGAGGCACGCGAAGTGCTTGCCCAGTTCGAGTATATCCGGTTCATCCGCTGCAATGTGGAAGAAACAAGCCCTGAAACACGCGCGCTGTTCTATTCAAAAGCCATGGAAACCCTGAAAGGCAAGCACTACCTGGAACTGATCAATGTAAATACCCCCAAAGATGAGATCGGCTTTTATGCGAGCCAGGAAAAGAATGGGGTGATCAGCGAAATGGCATTGCTTATCAGGGAAACCGACAATGTGATGATGATCCATGCCAGGGGCGAATTTAACCCCGGCAGTGTAGGAATGAAAGAACTTATGTCTGCCATGGCGAAAGGAAAAATGAATAAAGGCTGTGGCGAAGACAAGCCTGAAGGGGAATAATCCTTAACGGTATTCCCTGAACCATATGACCGGGCCCCGGCAGTTTAACTGCCGGGGCCTTTTTCTTTCCGCAGCGGCAGGCAGCTAAGGCATGATATATTTTACTATTTTTGCCACTTCATAAAATGAGTGACATGACGCAGATCCCCAGCAAATATAATCCTGCCGGCCTTGAAGAAAAATGGTATTCCTGCTGGATGGAGAAGGGCTATTTTAAATCAGTGCCCGACCAACGCGAACCCTATACCATCGTGATCCCTCCGCCCAACGTTACGGGTGTCCTTCATATGGGACATATGCTGAACAATACCCTGCAGGATGTGCTGGTGCGCCGTGCCCGCATGATGGGGTTCAATACCGAATGGCTGCCCGGTACCGACCACGCCTCCATTGCTACCGAAGCCAGGGTGGTGAACGCCCTCCGTGAAAGGGGGATCGACAAATCATCGCTCAGCAGGGATGAATTCCTTGCACATGCCTGGGAATGGCGCGAGAAACACGGCGGCATCATCCTTGAACAATTGAAACGCCTGGGTGCTTCCTGCGACTGGGACCGTACGCGTTTTACCATGGATGAAGCCCTCTACGAATCGGTGATAAAGGTTTTTGTCGACCTGTATAACAAAGGCCTCATATACCGGGGCGTACGAATGGTTAACTGGGATCCGAAAGCACTCACGGCGGTTTCCGACGAAGAGGTGAATTACAGGGAGGTGAACTCGAAACTCTATTATGTCCGTTACCGCGTTGCCGGCAGTGATGACCAATGGGTGACCATTGCCACCACAAGACCGGAAACCATACTGGGCGATACCGCGGTTTGTGTGAACCCCGCCGATGAACGTTATGCATGGCTCAAAGGGAAAGAGGTGATCATCCCACTGGTGGAAAGAAAAGTGCCGGTGATCTTCGATGAATATGTCGATATGGAATTCGGGACCGGATGCCTTAAGATCACACCCGCACACGACATCAACGACTACGAAATCGGCATCAGGCATAAGCTCGGCATTATCGATATTTTCAACGACAATGGAACGCTGGCTGAACAGGCAACACTGTATGTTGGCAAAGACCGTTTTGTGGTGCGTGAAGAGATCATACGCGATCTTGAAGCCGGCGGATTTATGGTCAGGATCGAGGATTATCTGAACAAAGTAGGCTATTCGGAGCGTACCGACGAGGTGATCGAACCCAAACTTTCGCTGCAATGGTTCCTGAAAATGGAAGATCTCGCGCGTCCTGCATTGCAGGTGGTCATGGACGGAACCATCAGCTTCTATCCCGAAAAATTTAAGAATACCTACCGGCACTGGATGGAAAATGTCAGGGATTGGTGTATTTCCAGGCAGTTGTGGTGGGGACAGCGCATACCGGCCTGGTATCTTCCCGGTGGGGAGTTCGTCGTGGCCGAAAATGCGGAACAGGCGCTTGAACTTGCCCGGAAAATGACCAATGACCCCTCGCTGGAGCCCGGCTCGCTCAGGCAGGATGAAGATGTGCTTGATACCTGGTTCTCATCCTGGCTCTGGCCGATCTCCGTCTTCGACGGCATCCGCCACCCCGATAATCCTGATATCAGGTATTATTATCCGACCAACGACCTGGTGACGGCACCCGAAATATTGTTCTTCTGGGTAGCCCGAATGATCATGGCAGGACTCGAATACCGTGGTGAAGTGCCTTTCAGGAATGTTTACCTTACCGGGATCGTCCGCGATAAGCTGGGCAGGAAAATGTCAAAATCACTGGGCAATTCACCCGACCCCATCGAACTGATCGAACGCTACGGGGCCGACGGCGTGCGGGTTGGCATGCTGCTTACATCGCCGGCAGGCAACGACCTGCCATTCGACGAAGCCCTCTGCGAACAGGGACGCAACTTCAGTAATAAAATATGGAATGCCCTCCGGCTGGTTAAAGGATGGGAAACGGATATGAACCTGCCGCAGCCCGGATCAGCCGCCATATCTGCCAAATGGTTCGAAAATAAGTTGAACGAAGCACTGCAACTGGTCAACGACCATTTTTCGAAATACAGGATATCCGATGCCCTCATGGCGGTTTACAAACTGATCTGGGATGACTTTTGTTCGTGGTACCTCGAAATGGTGAAGCCCGAATACCGCAAGCCCATTGATCCCAAAACATACCATGCCACCATCGGTTTTTTTGAAGAACTGATGAAGGTGCTGCATCCTTTCATGCCCTTTATTACGGAGGAGATCTGGCATCTCCTGGGGGACAGGGAAGCGGCCGGCTGTCTCATGGTGAGCCGCATGCCGGAACCCGGGGCTGTAGATCAGAAACTGCTGGAAGAATTTGATTTTGCACGGGAGGCGATCATGGGAATCCGCAAACTTCGTAAAGACAAGAACATCCCGAATAAGGAAGCCCTTACCCTGCTGGTGAAAAAGAATGAAGGTGAAAAGCCGAAAACGGCCTTTGATTCGCTGGTTATAAAACTCTGTAACCTGCGTGAACTAAATTATGTCAGCGATAAGGAAGAAGGCGCGGCATCCTTTATCGTCCGTTCCACGGAGTTTTTTATTCCCCTGGAAGGAAAACTTGACCTGCAGGCCGAGATCCAAAAACTGGAAGAAGAACTGAAATATACGCATGGATTCCTGACAGGCGTTGAAAAGAAACTGGGCAACCAGGCTTTTGTTAACAATGCCCCTGAACAAGTGGTTGCCCTCGAAAAAAAGAAAAAAGCAGATGCCCTTGCCCGAATCCGTATCATTGAACAGCAGCTTAAATCGCTGAAAAATTAAAATTTACCGCTTTCCGCGTTATATGCGTGCTACAGGCTGCATAATCATATGCTGATACTCGGATTTGTAAGAAATATTAACGAATTTTTAAAAAAAAGTTGCGTTTATATTATTTTTTTGTTATTTTTGTAACATTATAAGCCCGGATACGCAAAGAATTGCCAAATCTTATGCTCAGAAGCTGCCAGCAACTAATCTTCGTCCGGGCTTTTTTTATGCCCGGAAATTAGCTTTCATTCTGTTTATACAAGGATACTTCCACATGCGGGGATATCCTTTTTTATTTGGTGACCGGCAGGATTTCCGCAGGTGGTAAAAATTTCTGAAAAGCTTATTGCGTAAACACGAATTGCAGGATATTGGCACCCATACTGAGGGCCTTCAGCCTTGTTTCCTCTGAATTCTTATGAACGGCAGCATCTTCCCATCCATCGCCGAGGTCGCATTCGTAAGTGTAGAAACAAACCACCTTTCCCTCGAAGATCAGTGCGAAGCCCTGCGGGGGTTTTCCATCGTGTTCGTGGATCTTTGGCAGCCCTGCCGGGAAGGAATACTTCTGATGATAGATTGGATGATCAAAAGGAAGCTCAACAAAATCGAGCTCCGGAAATACTTTTTTCATTTGCGGGCGCACATAAGGATCCATGCCGTAATTATCGTCGATATGCAGGAATCCGCCTGCTATCAGATAATTCCTGAGGTTTTGGGCTTCCTGGGGCGAGAATACGACATTGCCGTGGCCGGTCATATGTACAAATGGGTAATAGAATAGTTCAGGGCTTCCCGCTTCCACGGTGGCAGGGTCGGGATGGATGGATGTACCGAGGTTCTCATTGCAGAAACTGATGAGATTTGGCAGGGAGGTAGGGTTGGCATACCAGTCGCCGCCGCCTTTATATTTCAACAAAGCGATCTGCAATTGTGCTCTTATGTTCGTAAAGGCCGCCAGCAGAACAAAAAGCAAAATAACGCTCTTTTTCATGCCTCAAAGATAATGCATATTTCCCTTCGGAAAGCCGGCTTATGCCATGATCTGTTCAGCCCTTCTGGTTGAGCAGAGCGATGGTATGGCAGGCGGCCACCGCCGCTGTTTCGGT
>CAYOLA010000104.1:0-34409 GCA_964404735.1 uncultured Bacteroidales bacterium | reverse complement strand
ATTGACGCTGTAAATTTAACGAAAAAAAAACATTCATTGTATATTTGATTTAAAAAAACAGTAACTGATTCAGAATCGATACCTGGTGAATACAATTATGCATCAGCATATTTATAATTCAATATCCGCCATCAGCGTGCGGAAATAAAACAAATGTTATGAAACACAAAATCAACAGTAACTGGAAAAATGATATGTCGTTCGAGGCCGAAGTCAACGGATTTCGCATCCTTCTTGATGCCGATGAGAGCGTAGGCGGAAAAGGGCAGGGGCCAAGGCCCAAGCCGCTCACCCTTGTTTCCCTGGCGGGATGTACGGGTATGGACGTGATCTCCATCCTGAAAAAGATGCGCGTTGAGCCTGCTTCATTCAATATTGAGGTGGAGGGCCAACTCACTGAAGAACACCCCAAATACTACCATGCCATCCATATCCGGTATATTTTCGGAGGGGAAGACCTGCCGGCCGACAAGATCGGGAAAGCGGTAAATCTCTCACAGGAACGCTATTGCGGTGTGAGCGCCATGCTGTCGAAAGGCGCCCGTATCACGCATGAGATCGTGATGGAGTAGCGGTCCCGCTATTTCCCTTTTCATGGATCAGAAAAGGATATCATTCAGTTCGCTGATGATCATGGCCGTAGCTCCCCAGATAATATGTCCGCCGAGGATATAGGCAGGGACGGTGATCTCTTGCATGCTCCTGTGCGGAATGGTGATTTCCTGCAAACAATCTTTTCTGCCGAAAACACTGATATCAGCAGTAAGTATCTCGGCCACTTCGGCAGGTTCGGGCCTTAGCACAGGTGTGCCGTCAAACCATCCTGCAACCGGCAGAACACAAAAATTGCTGGGCGGAATATAAACAGGGCTCAGTTGTCCGAGCACCTCGATCTTTTCCGTTTCGATGCCTGTTTCCTCTTCCGCCTCGCGTAAGGCAGTCGTTATAAGATCGCCGTCGGAATCTTCATATTTCCCCCCGGGAAAGGAGATCTGCCCGCTGTGTACACCGTCGTATTCCACCCGCCTGATCAGTACTGTTTTTATTACCCCCTTACCGGCCCCGAAAAAACAAATCAGCACCGCTGCTTTTCTGGCATCCTGTAAACGGGGTTTTCCGGTATATTCATTTCTCCTGAATGCCGGCAACATTTTCATGTGCGATTCAAGGCCCGGCAGCCTGCCACCGAGCAATGCCCCTAAGTTTTCACGAAATAGCCGGTATTCAATATCCATAGTGGTTATTATCTGGCGCAAAAGTAAGGTTTTCCGCTTAAACGAAATCTGCTGAAAAGGCCATGACCGGCCTGGCTGATGAGAATAAACGCCCTTTGCATTTGGCAAGGTGAAAAAAATATTATGCATTATGAAGGATTTATTCTTACTTTTATCATGAATTTTTAGCGTCATGGTAAAGGAAAAAAAAGAAATTTCGGGCGGTGCGGATGAACTGATGATCAAGCGAAGGTTGTTGATCCTCTACAACGACGATCACAATACTTTTGAACATGTCATCAATACACTGATTGAAATATGCGGGCATGATCCCCTTCAGGCTGAGCAATGCACGCTCATTGTCCATTACAAGGGGAAATGTGATGTTAAAAGCGGTTCTTTTTCCGAATTAAAACCCATTCATGATGAAATGGGGCGACGCGATCTGACAGTTGAAATCTTATAAACTAAAACAATAACGATGTTCTGGTTGGTAGTACTTACGCTGATATTGATCGGGCTTGCGTTCCTGCTCCTTGAGATATTGGTCATTCCCGGTGCCGGCGTGGCCGGGGTGATCGGGTTCATCCTGCTCGGCATCGGCATCTGGCAGGCTTATGATTATTACGGGAGCACATCCGGGCACTGGGTTTTGGTTGGCACCATCGCCGGTACGGTGATCCTGCTCGCCGTATCCCTGCGTTCGCGCACATGGAAAAGGGTAATGCTGAAGTCGGCCATCGGCAGCCGGGTCAACCTGATTGATGAAGAGAAACTGAAATCCGGGGATGAAGGCATCAGTGTTTCCAGACTTGCACCGATGGGCAAGGCCATCTTCGGCGATGAATATTATGAGGTACGCACATCAGGCGGCTATGTCGATTCAGGAACTGCCATCGTGATTGAAAAAATTGAAGACCGGAAAATTTTTGTTAAACCTAAAGAATAGTAAACATGGACTCTCAAGTATGGATTGTGATTGCCATAGGTTTCGGAGCGCTTTTCGCCCTGTGGCTCATCTTTTATTTTATCCCCGTAGGATTATGGTTCAAGGCACTGGTTTCGGGCGTCAGGATATCTTTGCTGCAACTGGTATTTATGCGTTGGAGGAAAGTTCCCCCCCCCGTCATCGTGAACAACCTTATTGCTGCCACCAAAGCCGGCCTGACACTGAACAGGGATGCCCTTGAAGCGCATTACCTTGCCGGTGGAAAGGTCAAGTCGGTGGTCAATGCCCTCATCTCTGCCGACAAGGCCAACATGCAACTCGATTTCAAGACGGCCACGGCCATCGACCTGGCAGGAAGGGATGTGCTTGAGGCCGTCCAGATGTCGGTAAACCCCAAAGTGATCGACACCCCGCCGGTTACAGCCGTAGCCAAGGACGGGATACAGCTGATCGCCAAGGCCAGGGTCACCGTCAGGGCCAACATCAAGCAACTTGTCGGCGGAGCCGGCGAAGAAACGGTACTGGCCAGGGTCGGCGAAGGTGTCGTTTCATCCATCGGTTCGGCAAACTCCCATAAGCAGGTGCTCGAAAACCCCGATTCCATTTCGCGCGTCGTTCTTGAAAAAGGGCTTGACTCAGGTACAGCCTTCGAGATACTTTCGATCGATATCGCCGATATCGATATCGGCAAAAACATCGGAGCAGTCCTTCAGATGGACCAGGCCAATGCCGACAAGAACATCGCCCAGGCAAAAGCTGAGGAAAGAAGGGCCATGGCTGTGGCCAGGGAACAGGAGATGAAAGCCAAGGCACAGGAAGCCAGGGCCAATGTTATCCAGGCCGAAGCAGAAATACCCAAAGCCATCGCGGAAGCTTTCCGCTCAGGCAACCTTGGCGTAATGGACTTTTATCGTTACAAGAATTTGATCGCCGACACCCAGATGCGCGAATCCATTGCGGAAAAACCTGAAGGGGATGCGAAGATCGGTGAAGATGACTAACGGAACATGTTAAGCCCGGCCTGCCATGGCCGGCCTGCAGGTATCCCTGCTTCAGGATCATGAAGCAGGGATATTTTGCATACTTTTGCACTGCCAAAAACCTGTCTGCTATTATTGATGACCATCGGTAAGAACGATAACAAGATGATTGCGCATGCCTTCAATTCCTTAATGGAAAGCTGTGGCGGGTTTTGCAGCGAACAGGAACTGGATGCCATCCGCCAGGCATATGAACTTGCCGGCAGGGTACACGGGGAGCAGAAGGCAGAAAACGGCGAATACAGGATTATTCACTCCATGCATATCGCCAGGGTTGCCATGGATGAGATCGGGCTGGGCGCCACATCGGTCATCGCAGCACTGCTGCATGATGTCGTCAACTGCAGCGAAATTACCCCCGCTGAGATCAGGAAAGCATTTGGCCCTGTCGTTGCCAACCTCATTGAAGAGTATTCAAAACTGTCGAACCTGAACACAAAAAAGATCGATGTAAACTCAGCGATGTTCAGGAACCTCTTCATGACCATTGTTGATGACATTAGGGTGATATTGCTGAAGTTGGCTCACCGGATACACGACATGCGCACGATCACAGACCTGCCCCTGGCGAAACAGGAAGTCTTCGTTGCCGAAACGGAACATATATACCTTCCCATCACCCACAGGCTGGGCCTGTACAAAGTGAAAACCGAACTCGAGGAACGGCTGATGCATTACCTGCATCCGGATGTATATAGCGCCATCGCCGAAAAGATCAGGGAAACGGAAGTAAAACGTAAGCTTTTTATCGAAGAGTTCACAACACCGATCAGAAAGGAACTGTACAAACAGGGGTTTGACATTGACATTGTCGGGAGGCCCAAATCCATCCATTCCATCTGGCAAAAAATGAAACGCCAGAATGTGCAGTTCGAGGAGGTTTATGACCTTTTCGCCATCAGGATCGTGATCAACAGCAAACCCGATGACGAAAAGACCGACTGCTGGAAAACATACTCCATCGTAACCAATATTTATCAGCCAAACCCGAAACGTCTCAGGGACTGGATCAGTACCCCCAAGGCCAGCGGATACGAATCGCTGCATACCACCGTGCTTGGTCCTGGCAATCGCTGGGTAGAGGTGCAGATACGAACGGCCCGCATGGATGAGATGGCTGAAAAAGGGCAGGCCGCACACTGGCGCTACAAAGGTTTCGACAGCGGTGATGATGCGCAGTCATTACTGAACCAGGTCAGGGATATCCTCGAAAACCCCGATCAGCTAAATTTCGACAGCAAAGAAAGCCCGCTGAAAGCAGCGCCCTCAGATAAAATATTTGTTTTTACACCCGACGGGGACCTGAAAGAACTTCCCCGCGGGTCGACGGTTCTCGACTTTGCCTATGAGATCCATACAAGGGTGGGAGACCAGTGCAACGGAGCAAGGGTTAATAATAAGATCGTGCCGATCAGGCACGTACTCAATAACGGCGACAAGGTGGAGATCATCACGTCCAAAAGCCAGACCCCTAAGCTCGACTGGCTGAAATTCGTCATTACCACAAAAGCAAAAAACAAGATCAAGCGCTCCATCAGGGAAATGAAGTTCAGGGAATCGGCCGAAGGAAGCGACACCCTCCGCCGCAAACTGAAAAACTGGAAAATCCCTTTCAGCGATGAGGTGATCGACAGGCTGGTGAAACATTATAAGTTTTCCAGCGCCCTCGACCTCTACAGCCTGATCGCATTTGATAAAATTGATCTGAACGAGATCAGGCAACTGCTGCTTGAAAAGGAGGAAACATCAAAAGAAAAAGCGGAGACGCCGCGGGAAATCACAGATAAGCCCAAAGTGGCAGAAGAAGATCAATACCTGCTTATCGACAACAAGCTGGATCATGTAAATTATTATCTGGCAAAATGCTGTAATCCCATACCCGGCGATGAAGTGCATGGGTTCGTCACCATCGGAAAAGGCATCAGCATCCATCGAAAGAATTGCCCCAACGCCAAACGCATGCTCGAAAAGTACGGTTACCGGCATATCGACGTTAAATGGAAAAGCAACGAAGAAGGAACAACTTTCCAGGCAACCGTCAGGATCACGGGTGATGACCGCATTGGCATGCTGGGCGAAATAACCAGTGTGATCTCAGGCAACCTGCGCGTGAACATGCAATCGATAAAGGTCGAAACCGGCGGAAAAACCTTTACGGGTTTCATCCGGCTGACCGTCAGGGATAAAAAGCATTTTGATGAGTTGATCCACAAACTGTCGAAAATCAAAGGTGTGTCGAAAGTTTCCCGGATCGATTGAGCATATCCCGGATGGCTTTTCATCCTTTTTTGCAGGCTGCAGCCCGGGAACCATGTCGGGCAGTAAGTTAATTATTTGTTAATGCCAAAAACAATTGGCAGTTTTTATTGTTTACTGTTAACGATAACCGAAATCACAACAAATAAAAATGCGGTTGCTGTTAATGAACCTTTCGCGGGAGGTTCATGCACCCAAAAATGAAAATGATTATTGATTTTGATGCAGAAAGAGGATAGGGTGAAGCAAAGTATGCTACTTACGACAAGTTCTTTTAAATAATATTTTTTAGATCAAAGGAACAGACTATTACCTTTTCTTTCCTTTCTTTAATTCTCTATTGGTTTTTATTCGTGATCGGGGTAATAGTCTTTATAAAGCGGCGGCTAATAACCGCCGCTTTTTTTTATATTTTTGCCACAAGCTTATCCGCCCCGGAGAAACCAATGATGTTTACCGGAGCGGATGCCTCACTTAAGCGGAAACCATGGCAAGGAAGATATATCCTTATTTAATGCTTTTGCTCCTGATTGTCATTTCCTGCAAAAGACACACAGATCCTCCTGAGCATACGGTATTCCGCTACAATGAGGCGGCAGGCATCAGTTCCCTTGATCCGGCCTTTGCCCGCGACCTTGCGAATCTGTGGGCCTGCAACCAGCTTTATGACGGGCTGGTGTCGCTCGACGAAAACCTGCACCTGAAACCTGCCGTTGCACACTCCTGGAAGATCACCGAAGACGGAACACGCTATTTGTTTTTTCTGAGGGATGATGTATACTTCCATGATCATGAAATTTTTGATGGAGGCAAAGGCAGAAGGGTCACCGCACATGATTTTGCCTACTCATTTTACAGAATATCCGATCCTTCCACGGCATCGCCGGGTGCGTGGGTCTTCAGCCATGTTGCCGACAGCGGCTTCAGGGCATTGAACGACACCGTGTTTGAGGTCAGGCTGAAATATCCCTTCATGCCTTTTCTGGGATTGCTTAGCACGCAATACTGCAACGCCGTCCCCCGTGAAGCCGTTGAAAGGTATGGCCGTGATTTCAGGAGCCACCCCATTGGTTGCGGCCCCTTCCGGTTCCAATACTGGAAAGAAGGTGTGAAGCTTGTATTGCGTAAAAATCCCGGCTACTATTTGTTTGATGAAGACGGAAAACGGCTTCCATACCTGGAGGCAGTGAGCATTTCATTCCTGATCGACAAGCAATCGGCCTTTCTGCAATTCATACAGGGCAAACTGGATTTTATGTCGGGGATCGATGCCAGCTACAAGGATGAGCTGCTTACCCCGGACGGGCAGTTGCATCCGAAGTACCGCGACCGCATTAATCTGATAACCCAGCCCTACCTCAATACCGAATACCTGGGTATACTGGTTGATACCAGCCAGGCTAAGCTTAGGGGGAATCCACTGGCCGATAAACGCATCCGGCAGGCCATCAGCTATGGCTTCGACCGCAGGAAGATGATGCGGTTTCTGAGGAATAATATCGGGATTCCGGGCAGGGGAGGGATGATTCCGGCCGGGATGCCTGCTTTTGATACCGGGTTTTCCTATGGCTATTCCTACGATCCTGCCAGGGCATCGCAACTGCTGCGCGAAGCCGGTTTCCCCGATGGGGAAGGACTTGGTGCCATCACCTTAACCACCTCAGCGGAATATCTCGACCTTTGCAAATATATACAGCATGAACTTGGATTATTGGGGATCCCGATACAGATCAGCGTCAGTCCGCCGGCCGCTATCAAAGAAATGCGCGCCCAGGCAAAGATCCCGTTCTTCAGGGCGTCATGGGTAGCCGATTATCCCGATGAAGAAAACTACCTCTCCCTTTTTACCAGCGGAAATTTCTGCCCCGCAGGGCCCAACTATACCCGCTTCAGCAACGCCCTGTACGACAGCCTGTACGCCCTCGCTTTGGGCGTGACCGATGATGAGGCCCGTCACGCCGTTTACCGGACAATGGACAGCCTGCTGATGCAGGATGCACCGGTGGTGATCCTGTATTACGACGAAGTATTGCGGTTTACCCGGAATGCCGTCAGGGGGCTGGGCAGCAACCCGGTTAACCTCCTCGATCTCACCTGTGTGAGTAAGGATGAACGGGAATAAGTTTTTTTTGATCAGAGCCTGAGTGTAAGGCCGTCATAAGCCGGGAATACCCCTTTTGGCAATATTGCGGAGGTTTCCGCATGGGTGCCCATCATATGGCTGATGTGGGTGATAAATGCCTGTTCGGGTTGAATTTCACGGATCACTTCCAGTGCCTCCGACAGTTTAAAATGCGATACATGCTTTTCCCTGCGCAATGCATTGATCACCAGTATGCGGCTGCCAAGGATGCTTTTCATCGACTGTGAAGGGATTTCGTTACAATCGGTAATATATGTAAAATCCCCTATCCGAAATGCCATCACATGCATCCGCATGTGTAAAACACTTATCGCTGTAACCTTTACCCCGTTTACGCTGAAAGTTCCCGGGCTGATCGTGTTTAATGCAAAGCGGGGAATACCCGGATAGGGATTTTTGCCAAAAGCGTAATGGTATTCGCGCCGGATAGCCCTCAGCGTATTCTCGGTGGCATAGATATCGACCGGTTTAGCCTGCAGGTAATTGTATGCCCGCAGGTCGTCCATGCCCCCGATATGGTCTTTGTGACCATGGGTGATCAAAACGCCGTCGAGGGAAGGGAAAGGATTATTCAGCAATTGCTGCCGAAGGTCGGGGCCTGCATCGATCAACAGGTGGCGGCCTTCCGTTTTTACCATGACCGACGATCGCAGCCTCTGGTCGCGGGGGTCATCCGAACGGCAAACAACACAATTGCAGCCAATCACCGGCACCCCCTGTGATGTGCCTGTGCCAAGAAATGTTATCTCCAAGGGAATGTTTATTTTTGTATAATTGTTGCGCCAATATAACAAAAAATACGAAAATACGGTGACATTTGTTTCAACAGATATCAGAAAGATCAACGACAACTTTGTGCAATTGATCGGTTACGACTGGATGCTCATTACAGCCGGAAAGCCTGATGATTACAACACCATGACGGCGGCCTGGGGAAGCATCGGCTTCCTGTGGAAAAAGCCTGTTGCCATGATCTTCATCAGGCCACAGCGCCATACCTTTCAATTTGTTGAAAAGTACGAAGATTTTAGCCTTAGTTTCTTCGACAGGCAGTACAGGCAGGCGCTTGATTTTTGCGGTAGCCATTCGGGAAGGGATACCGACAAAGCCGGCGAAACCGGGCTTACGCTGGCAATTTCCCCTTCGGGGATCCTCTATTTTGAACAGGCACGCATGGTGATCGAATGCCGCAAGGTGTATTTCGATGATATTAAGCCGGCCCATTTTCTCGACAGTTCAATCGGTAAAAATTATCCTTTAAAGGATTACCACCGTATGTACATCGGTTTCATCACGGCCTGCCGGGTAAAACAGGGGCAGCCTTAAAAAATGAACATCTAAAATCGTATCTTTACATCCTTTCACGAATCATTAATCAGGCAAGGTGGGCTTTATCGGACAAATAAGAAGATATGCAGGCTTTTACAGGCTCAGGCTTGAATCGGCAAAGCTGCGGCGCGATAAAAAGACCGTGGGACTTTTCAGTGCCAGGAATATCGGACTGGTATATTATCTTCACGATGAGGAATCATACAGAATGGTCAGCGCCTTTGTGAAAAAGCTGCAGGAACAGGGTAAAACCGTCAAAGCACTGGCATATGTCGAAAACCGCCGGCTTACGGGCCTTTTTCTCCCAAAATTATCCTATGATTTTTTTTATCCGTCGGGGTTGGGCTGGAACTACAAACCCAAAAGCACAAGGGTAAAGGATTTTATTGACACCCCATTCGATCTGCTTCTTGACCTGAGCCTCGGCGACAATCTTCCGCTGCTTTATGTGACCGCTATGAGCAAGGCCAAATTTAAAGCCGGGATGCAAAGTGATGCCAGGAGCCGCCTGCTCGACCTCATGATCAGCCTTGGTGAAAAAAAAGGATTGCAGGACCTCATCGAACAACTCGAACATTACCTCAAAATAATAAACGGCAAACATGAAAACTGATGCAATACAGGGTACCGGCGTGGCCCTCGTTACGCCCTTTCACAAATTCGGTTCCGTCGACTTTTCCGCACTTTCAAAACTGGTCAGGCACACGCTGGAAGGAGGTGTCGATTTTTTGGTGGCACTGGGTACCACCAGCGAAGCGCCCGTACTCTCCGCAGATGAAAAGAATGCCGTGCTCAACCACATCATCGAGGAATCGGAAGGGAAAGTGCCGGTTATTGCAGGCATTGGCGGAAACAATACCCAGCAATTGGTCGACACCATCCGTTCCATGGATTTTGAGGGTATCAGCGGCCTGCTTTCGGTTGCACCTTATTACAATAAGCCCCGTCAGAAAGGATTGTATTTTCATTTTAAGTCCATCGCTGCCGTGAGCCCGGTGCCGGTGATTCTTTACAATGTTCCGGGCCGCACCGCCTCAAATATCAGCGCGGAAACCTGCCTCAGGCTGGCCGGGGAATTCGATAATATCATCGGGGTGAAGGAGGCCTCGGGAAACCTGAACCAGGTGATGCGTATCATCAGGGATAAACCTGAGGGCTTTTCGGTATTGTCGGGCGATGATGTGCTTACCTACCCACTGATGGCCCTCGGTGCCACCGGCGTGATCTCCGTTGTTGCCAATGCCTTTCCGGCAGCTTTTTCGAAAATGGTGAACCTGCTGCAGAAGGGGAAATATGCTGAAGCAGCCCCCATACACTATTCATTGCTTGAGATCATGGATGCCCTTTTCGAAGATGGAAACCCGGCCGGGATCAAAGCAGCCCTTGATCACCTGGGCATCGTAAAGAACAGCCTCAGGCTGCCGCTTGTTAAAGCCAATAAAGGTACATACAACAAGATCGCCAGGCTGATCGACCACCTCCCCGCCAAAATTTGATGGCACAGAATGGGGGTCCACGGCAAAATCATACTAACTTTGCAACATTCGTTTTAAACTGCAACAACATGATAAAAAGAGTTTTTTTCATCATAATTCTGATCACAGGTCTTTTCCAGTTGCGCGCACAAAATTTCGAAGAACTGTTGAAGAACAGCACAGAAGTTTATTTTACTTTTCAAGCCAGTGACAGGCAGGAACTGGATCATCTGACCCGCATGGTTTCAATCGATCATGTTAGCACTGATCTGCAGGTTTTTGCATATGCTAACGAACTTGAATTTAAGGAATTTATCGCCCTGAACATTTCGTATCGCATCCTTCCCCGCCCGGGAACACTGATCGAGCCTGAAATGCGCGATACCGTTAATGTGAGGGAGATAACCGACTGGAATTTCTACCCGACTTTCGATGCCTATACAGACATGATGTACCAGTTTGCCGAAGACCATCCCGACCTCTGTGAAGTCTTCAGCATCGGCAATTCATACCAGGGTCGCCCCTTGCTGGTTGCCAGGATATCAGACAATGTCGGCGTAGCCGAAGGGGAACCCGAGTTTTTCTATACATCCACCATGCATGGTGATGAAACCACGGGTTATGTGCTCATGCTCCGTTTGATCGATTATCTTCTTACCGAATATAACAACGATCCGAAGGTCACCATGCTGGTGAACGAACTCGACATCTACATCAATCCGCTGGCCAATCCGGACGGCACATACAAGGCCGGCAATTCTAATATTTACGGGGCTATCCGCAACAATGCCCATAATGTTGACCTCAACAGGAATTTTCCCGATCCCGAAGACGGTCCCCATCCCGACGGCAATGAATGGCAAATAGAGACCATCCATTTCATGAACTTTGCAGAAGCGCATCATTTCGTGATGAGCGCAAACATCCACGGCGGAGCCGAAGTATGCAATTACCCCTGGGATACCTGGGCGATGCTGGCCGCCGACGACAACTGGTGGATCAATGTTTGCCGGGAATATGCCGACACGGCGCATTCTTATTCCCCTGCGGGATATATGACCGGCTTTAACAACGGCATCACCAATGGTTATCAGTGGTATACCATTTCAGGCGGACGGCAGGACTACATGAATTATTTTCAGCAGTGCAGGGAATTTACCCTTGAAATATCCAACACCAAACTCCTTCCCGCCAACCAGCTACCAGCATGGTGGGAATATAATTACCGCTCGTTCCTGAATTATATGGAACAGGCCCTGTATGGCGTAAGAGGCCGGATCACCGATAAAACAACCGGCCAGCCGCTCGAAGCAGAAGTTTACGTGCTGAACCACGAAGCAGACAGCTCATGGGTCTATTCATCCCTGCCCGAAGGAAACTATCACAGGATGCTGGCTGCCGGCACCTATAACATCCGTTACAGCAAACCCGGATATCATCCCCGGGTATTCGAAAACGTGGTGGTTATCAACCGCGAAGCCACGGTCATTGACGTGGAACTGCTTGATGCTTTTTCTTCGGTTGACGAAATTGATGAACGGATCGTAAAGATTTATCCCAATCCGGTTACATCTTCATTCATGAAAGTTTCATCCGGATACCCGGTTGATTCCTATACCATATGGAATATGCAGGGTGAAGTGCTTATGCATACGGAAACAAAGGGCGAAGCAATAATCTTTGTTGATGTGAGCACACTGCCGCCGGGAACCTATGCCATCAGCCTGTTGCATGAAGGCAGGCTGAAAAAAGGGAAATTCGTCAGACAATAAACCTTTGTGAGTGATCGGATATGCACTTAACCGAAGGGTATTCCGATTCCCAGCACAAGCCTGTAAAGCAGGATGAACAAGATGCTTGGGATGATCAGCCGGGCCCGTAGAGCAATTTTGATGTGCTCATCTTCAAAATACAGTGTAGGGTAGAAGCGTGCGGTAATGATAATGGTAAGAATGGTGATGAACATGATGTACATCACCGTCATGTCGTAAAGCAGGATCTCGGGAAACATCACGGCGCCCACCAGAAGGCTGCCCGCAAGGAAGGGAGTGATCAGCTGCGCCCATAAAAAACGCGTTTGCATCCGTTTTTCAAGATGCGGATAGTAACTGTTGGCAGAGATTAAAAATGATCGTGCGCTGAATACCCCGATCAGGACGAGGGCCAGGATGGAAATGATTGAGAAGATCACCTTTTCGGTATCGGAGAAATATGACCATTCGAGGGCATGGCCAAGCCCTTTTCCAAAGATGCTTCCGGTGAGCAGTGACCCAAAAAAGGCATTGAAGCCATGCAAGGCGCCCCAGAGGAAGAATAACTTGAACAAGCCGCGGCCGGTACGTAACTGTGCAAAAAGAATGGCCATGATCACACCCAGTATCCCGCTGATGACAGGCCCTGAGGAGAAGATCGTCTTGACAGAATCGCCGTACCATTGTTCGGGCTTGACAAGCCATACCACTTCATGAAAATACAGGATCGAATGGAAATTGAAAAATAAACCGGCAATGACCGATGTGATCAGCCCGGCAAAAAATATGAGCAGGTAGGCGGCAACAAAGAGAAGCGTGGAATGCAGGGCGATAATAACAAATTTGCTGATATTATCCCTGTTTTCGACAGCATGTTTCAGCAGGCGAGGAAAATGCAGGGGGTTGAGCCCTCTGATAAATCTGAGCGTGTTTTTTGCGCAGGCTTTCATGAAAAAGCGGAAAAGACGCATCCTTCTATGCTTGCGAAATTTTTGCAACCTCCGTTTTTCTTCACGGATAATTTGCGCTTCCTGTGCACTGGCGCCTGCCTCTTCCTTCAGTCTGTACCTGCGTTCCTTTTCAAGTATCCTTTCTTCGGCCTTTTCCAGTTTGTTTTTGATCCGTTCCGCCTGAATGTCGGACAGGCGTTTCTTCCTGATCGTTTTCTTTCGCGCCAGCTTTTCTTCTTTTTCTGCTTTCGCCTCCATCCTGCGTCTGGCGGCCCTGCTCTTAACCACATGGCGCAGATAACGCAGTCGCCGGTAAATACGATAAGGGAGGGAATATTTTTTTCGTGATGTCATCCAAGGCTTACTCCATGACAAATGTATGAAACGAAAGTGAAGAATTTCAATGCTGGGAGGAAATTCAGCGGAAAAACAGGAAATTCCTGCCGATTTTTAGAAGAAAGTTACGAAAAAAGCCGGACTAGAACCTGGAAACGGCCTCCTTCATTTCGTCATTGTAAAGGCCTTTATCAAGCTTTTCCTTTATTTTGGTAAATGCATCGATGGTATATTCAACATCTTCGAGGGTATGCACCGCCGTGGGGATGAGCCGCAGGAGGATAATACCCCTGGGTACTACGGGATATGCCACGATGGAACAAAAGATGTTAAAATTTTCGCGCAGGTCGTAGGTGATCTGGGTGGCTTCGGGAACTCCGCCGCTGAGAATGACTGGTGTAACGGGCGACTGCGTTTTACCCAGGTTAAAACCTTTCGAATGCAGGCCATTCTGCAGGGCATTGACGATGGTCCAGAGTTTTTCCCTGTGTTCGGGGTTGCTTCGGATCATGTCGAGGCGCTTGAGCGCTCCGAACACGATTGGCATGGGCAATGATTTGGCATAGATCTGCGAGCGCATGTCATATTTCAGGTATTGGATGATGTTCTTATCACCCGCGATGAACCCGCCGATGAGCGCCATGGCCTTCGCAAAGGTTCCGAAATACAGGTCGACCTTGTCCTGCACGCCCAGGTGTTCGTCGGTACCGGCCCCTGTCGGGCCCATGGTGCCAAAACCGTGTGCATCATCAACCAGCAGTCTGAATTCAAATTTTTCTTTCAGGGCGCATATCTCTTTCAGTTTGCCCAGGTCGCCCGACATGCCGTAAACGCCTTCGGTGATCACCAGTATCCCTCCACCGGTCTGGTCTGTGATCTTTTTGGCCCTGCCGAGTTCCTTTTCAAGATTTTCAATGTCATTGTGCGGATATACAAATCTTTTACCGAAATGCAGCCGCATGCCGTCAATGATGCAGGCGTGCGCTTCACTGTCGTAAACGATCACATCATTACGGTCGACCATGGAATCGATAATGGAGACCATGCCCTGGTAACCGTAATTCAGGAGGTAGGATGATTCACGGCCTACATATTCGGCAAGCTCACGCTCAAGCTGTTCGTGGTATTTGGTATGTCCCGACATCATTCTTGCCCCCATAGGATAGGCCAGCCCCCATTGTGCTGCGGCCTCGGCATCGGCTTTTCGTACTTCCGGGTGATTTCCCAGGCCAAGATAGTTGTTCAGGCTCCAGACAAGCCTTTCCTTGCCCATAAACAGCATCCTGTTCGATAGCTCACCTTCAAGTTTCGGGAACATGTAATAACCATCGGCCTGGTCACGATATTTGCCAAGCGGGCCCGGCCGGTCTTGTACTTTCTGAAAAATATCCACGGTAGTATGTTTTAAGATTTAATTTGATTTTCTTTTGCAAATGTATAAAACCTTCGAATACCGGCATGCATAAACCCGGTAATATTGTAACAACTTACCCAAAGTTCAAATTATGCCGATAAAATGAAATCAATTCCCTGTTGTATTCCTGATTTGTTTTTCATTCAGCTTCATTTCATAATAATCGCCTGGCATAAACGTTTTTATTTCTCACTAAAATAGCTTACTTTTGCGGCCATGTTAAAAAGCTGGATTATAACGGTATTGACGATAGTTGCGATCTTCGCTGCATCCTGTTCAAAGCATTCGCGGATCATGAAAAATCCCGACAATGACGTGAAGTACGAAGCGGCCATTGATTACTACAATAAAGGGGATTATTACAGGGCCATCCAGCTTTTCGACCAGTTGATCGCCGTTTACAGGGGAACCGACAAACTTGAGGATCTCAATTATTATTACGCCTATTGTCATTATCACCAGGAAGATTACCTGCTGGCCAGCTATTATTTCAAAAGGTATGCCCAGAATTTCCCGAACAGTCCTAAAGCGGAAGAGTGCCTGTTCATGAATGCCTATTGTTACTACCTTGACTCACCCAAGTACAGTCTTGACCAGACCAATACCTATGAGGCTATTAAGGAAATGCAATTATTCATCAATATGTTTCCCGAAAGCGAGCGCATCGATGAATGCAATAACATCATGGATGAACTCAGAAGCAAGCTTGAAATGAAGGCCACTGAGATCGGTATACAATACTTCAAGACAAGGCAGTACAAGGCTGCGATCACAGCGCTGGAAAATGTCCTGGAGGACTATCCCGACACCAAAAACCGGGAATACATCCTTTATTACATCATGAAGTCGTTTTTTCATTTTGCACAGAACAGCATCGACCACAAACAGGCGGAACGCTACCAGCAGGCAGTAGAGCTATACAATGATATTGTTTATCTTTTTCCGGAAACCATCTATTTTAAAGAGCTGAACAGCATGCATAAAAGTGCCAGGGATAAACTCAACAATTAAACAGAAAAACAGAAACAATGGATTATAAAAAAGTAAAGACTGAAACCACTGCGGTAACCCGCGACAAACACAGGTTTTACGAGCAAACCGGCAATATCTACAAGTCGGTGGTGATCATGTCGAAAAGGGCAAACCAGATCGGGTTGGAGATGAAGGAAGAACTGAACCGGAAGATAGAAGAATTTGCCACCACTTCCGATAACCTGGAAGAAATCTTTGAAAACAGGGAGCAGATTGAGATTGCCAGGTTTTACGAGCAATTGCCTAAGCCAACGCTAATTGCCATACATGAGTACCTGAATGATCAGATCTATTTCAGGGATCCGCATGATGAACCCCAGGCAGAAACCGCATAATCACAACCGCTCCGGATGCTGAAAAACAGGAAGATCATCCTTGGGATCACAGGCAGCATCGCCGCCTATAAGATCCCTTTCCTTGTCCGCCTGCTGACCAGGGAAGGAGCGGTGGTTCAGGTTGTCATGACTCCCGCTGCCCGGGATTTTGTCACTCCTTTAACACTTTCCGCCTTATCAGGAAACCCTGTCTTAATTGAATCTTTCGACAAGGATGACGGGAGCTGGAACAGCCATGTCGAGCTTGGTTTATGGGCCGATGCCATGCTGATCGCACCGCTCAGCGCCAACAGCATGGCAAAGATGGCGAACGGCATCGCCGATAACCTTTTACTGACCACTTACCTTTCTGCCCGCTGTCCTGTTTTCTTCGCCCCCGCCATGGACCTTGATATGTTTGGTCACCCGGCTACGCTTTCAAACGTGAAGAAACTGCAGGATTACGGCAACCATTACATTGCCCCCGCCGAAGGTGAACTTGCCAGCGGCCTTTGCGGTGCCGGCAGGATGGAGGAACCGGAAAACATACTGCAAATCCTGAAAGAACATTTTGCCAAAGAATGGGATTTTATTGGCAAGAAAATTCTCGTTACAGCCGGCCCAACCTATGAAGCCATCGACCCGGTCCGCTTTATCGGGAACCGCTCATCAGGCCTCATGGGCTTCGCACTTGCCAGTGAATTTGCCGAAAGGGGAGGTGCGGTCACGCTAATCAGCGGTCCTTCATCCGTGCCGCTCGAAAACGAAAATATCAACCGGATCGATGTTGAGTCGGCTGAACAAATGCACCGGGCATGCATGACACATTTCCCCGATGCCGATATTATAGTGATGGCTGCAGCAGTTGCAGATTATACACCGGAAAATCCTGCAACGGAAAAGATTAAAAAATCTGAAAACCACCTGCAGCTCAGCCTCGTCAAAACACATGATATACTGGCGGAAATGGGGAAGAAAAAGCAAAAAGGGCAATTTCTGGCAGGCTTTGCACTCGAAACATTCAACGCGCTTGAATTCGCAGAGGAAAAACTCGAAAATAAAAACCTCGATCTCATCGTTCTCAACTCACCAAAAGATCAGGGTGCTGCCTTCGGGGTGGAGACCAACAAAATAACCATCATCACGCGGGACAGGAAAAAATTTGAATATGAACTTAAACTAAAGTTTGAAGTGGCGACCGACATCGTAGATAAAATCAAGGAGTTAACTACACAGGCTCTGTCTTAGCAAATTAAATTCCATGTACAGGTACATTATCATATCACTTCTTTCACTTATTATCTCCCTGCAGGTGCATACGCAGGAGCTTATGTGCGATGTACAGATCAATACCCAGCAGGTAGAGGGAACCGACAAAAAAGTATTTGAAACCCTGCGCCTTGCGCTTTTTGAATTCCTGAACAACCGGCAATGGACAAATTATAATTTCGGTATCGAAGAGCGGATTGAATGTACCATCCTGATAAAGGTCAATAACCGGATATCAAGCGATGAATTCAACGGCGAATTACAGATTGCACTGAAACGGCCCGTTCATAATTCCGCCTATAATACCACAACTTTTAATTATGTAGATAAGGATTTCAAGTTCAAATACGTTGAATACCAGCCCCTTGATTATGTCGATAATTCTTATACCAGCAACCTGACTTCCGTATTGGCTTATTATGTATATATTTTTCTGGGGATGGATTTTGATTCTTTTACAATGTTTGGCGGGACACCTTTTTTTGAAAAAGCCGAAAGCATTGTAAATGCAGCGCAAAGCTCAGGAGAAACGGGATGGAAGTCGTTCGAAAGCCAGCGCAACAGGTTCTGGCTGGTCGAAAATTTCCTGAATCCCTCTTACCAGCCCATCCGGAAATTCATGTATGAATACCACAGGCTGGGGCTTGACGTGATGTATGAGGATGCCTACAAGGGCAGGGCAAACATACTGAAAAGCCTGGAATACCTGGGACAGGTCAAGGATGGATGGCCGAACCTTTATGTTCTGCAACTTATTATGGAGGCCAAGCGGGATGAATTTGTCAATGTATTTTCGGAAGGCAGCGCCACCGAAAAAACACGCGCCGTTAACCTGCTTAAAAAGATCGACCCGGCACAATCCTCGACTTACGATGCCATCATGAATTAGTTGATCCGGCTGTGCTTTCTTTATCCTTCCTTTTCTCCCGGTATTTTTAAAATCCTGCCCTGACAGTCGCAATCAGTTTGCACCCCGTTTTTTCAATATATGTATCTTTGCAGTTGAACACTGCCACTGATATCCATGCTCAAACATTTAAGCATAAACAACTACATCCTCATTCCTGAACTGGAGCTGGACTTTTCGCCGGGCTTTACGGTTGTAACGGGCGAAACCGGTGCAGGCAAGAGCATCCTCATCGGGGCACTTTCCCTCATTTTGGGTCGCAGGGCAGAAACAGATGTGCTGCTGGATGAAAACAAGAAATGTATCATCGAGGGGGTGTTTGGCCTCAGTGACTATGGCCTGGAAAGCTTTTTTGAAGCAAATTCGCTTGATTACGATAAAGATTGCATTTTAAGGCGCGAAATAAGCAGGCAGGGAAAATCAAGGGCTTTTGTTAACGACACCCCTGTTACCCTGCCTGTACTCAGAGCGCTTGGCGAAAGGCTCGTCGACATTCACTCGCAGCATGAAACACTGATGCTGAACGAATCGGGTTTTCAACTGGCCGTGCTTGACCAGTTTGCCGGCAATACCGCCTTATTGCAGGATTATGTAAACTCTTACGGGCAGTACCAGTCGCGACTGGCCCGGCTTCGCACCCTTAGCAGGCAGGAGGAACAGATGCGGGCAGAGGAAGATTTTACCAGGTTTCAGTATGAGGAACTGAACGGTGCTGCTTTGCAGGAGGGTGAACTGGAAAGCCTTGAAGAAGAACACCGCCTGCTGGCCCATGCCGAAGAGATCAAAGGAAATCTTTTTGAGGCCATCCATCACCTGAATGATGCCGATACAGGGCTCACCGACAAGCTGCATGCCCTCAGGCAACTTACGGCCAGAGTCGCTCCTTATCAGGCTTCCATCGATGAGCTGCATAAACGGATCGAAAGCCTTGACATAGAGCTCAAAGATATTGCCGGCGGCCTGGAACGCATCGAAGAAAGTATCCTGCTCGACGATGGGCGCCTTGAAGCGGTCGACAACAGGCTGAACCTCATCAACGGCCTTCTGCAAAAGCACCGTCAGCGCGACATAGCCTCCCTGCTCGCCCTGCGCAATGAATTTGGAAATAAGCTGGCAGGTATCAGTTCCCTTGACGACGACATCAGGCAGCTCAGGAAAGAACTTGATGAAGACAGGCAAGGGCTGGAAAAGCTATCGGAGGAGCTTACACGAAAAAGGAGGGAGGCCATCCCGCGACTCGAAAAGGGGATGGCTGATGTGCTGGCCCGACTGGGAATGGAAAAAGCCGTGTTGAACATCAGGCTTGACACCCTGGATGATCATACCCCTGTGGGTTGCGACAGGGTAGATTTCCTCTTTTCGGCCAATCCGGGCAGTCCGCCTGCCGCCGTGAGCAGGATCGCCTCCGGAGGAGAGCTCTCTCGCCTCATGCTGGCCATCAAGTCAATGGTGAACAGCAGGAGTTTGCTGCCAACCATCATCCTCGATGAGATCGACATGGGCGTGTCAGGTGAAATTGCCGGGAAGGTCGGAAACCTGCTCAAAAATATGTCGGCAAATACACAACTCATCGCCATCACCCATCTGCCGCAGATTGCCGGCACAGCCGGCGTACACTATAAGGTTTTTAAAATATCTTCGGGCGGACGAACCGTTTCGGGTGTAAGCCGTTTATCGGAAGAAGAGAGAATAGGCGAAGTGGCGGCCATGCTCAGCAACGAAAAGGTTACTGCTTCGGCCAGGGAAACGGCCCGTGAACTCTTAGGACTGAAAAATGTGTCCTGATCAATGCTGGATACAATTGCTTTATCGTTTATGAAAAAATATAATTTGCAAAAATGACCTATCAACTGTTAAAGGGTAAAAAGGGGATCATTTTCGGTGCCCTCGATGATAAATCCATCGCCTGGAAAGTGGCCGAAAAGGCTCATGAGGAAGGAGCTGCTTTTACCCTGTCGAATACCCTCTCGGCACAGCGGTTCGGGCAGATCGACCAGCTTGCCGGAAAATGCGGTTCTCTTGTTATTCCGGCTGATGCCACCCAGGTGAAAGACCTGGAGGAAGTGTTTGTCAGGTCCATGGAATTCCTGGGAGGAAAGGTTGATTTTGTATTGCATTCCATTGGAATGTCGATGAATGTGCGCAAAAAGAAGGTATACAATGACCTCGATTATAACTTTTTTCAAAAAACACTCGACATCTCGGCCATTTCCTTCCATAAAATGTTGCAGGTGGCCAGCAAGCTGGATGCCATCAATGAATGGGGCTCGGTGGTAGCCTTATCGTATATCGCGGCCCAGCGCACCCTTTATGCATATAACGACATGGCCGATGCCAAGTCGCTGCTTGAATCGATCGCCAGGAGTTTCGGATACATATACGGACGTGAAAAAAAGATACGCATCAACACCATTTCCCAGTCGCCGACCATGACAACCGCCGGCAGCGGCGTGCGGGTGATGAAGGGACTGATGGATTTCACCGACCGAATGTCGCCCCTTGGAAATGCCAATGCCGAAGAATGCGCCGGCTTCTGCATCACCCTGTTCAGCGACCTTACCAGAAAGATCACCATGCAGAATATATACCACGACGGCGGTTTTTCCAGCATGGGTATGAGCCAGAAGGCCATGAGCATGTACAATAAAAGTTTTGAGTGCGACTGCCCCGACGACCCGCCTGTAGATTAAGGATATTGCTTCGCTTTTTAAGGGATACTCTCTGATAAGCCGGAATTGAAGAAAGAAATCTGATCGCTGATCGCTGATATTTGAAGTGTTGCAGAAACGGTCTTTATCATAACCCGAATAGTAATTGCTGTAAAAATAGGGACGGGGCAGGCCACCGGGTTACCGGGGCAAGCAATCTGACAATATTATAACCCATTCCCAAAAAAATTACGGCAGATGTTCCGGATTTTTCCTTATCTTGGCGGGGTATAAGCACTACCCTCAGTTTAATTATTATTAACCACAATAATTTTATATCTATGATAGGCTTCGAACTTGAAAAAAAACACCTCGAGATCATCGAAAAGTACAAGGACTTTACCAACAGATGGATCATTCCCCAACGCATGAAATGGGATGAGCTTTCGGAATTTCCCTGGGAGATCGTAAAGGCTGCCTACGACGAAAAGATCATCAACGGCTCACTCCCTGTGGAATACGGCGGCAATGGCTTTTCCATCTTCGAAAGTTCCCTCTCATCGGAAGAGCTGGGTTACGGCTGCACGGGCATAGGCATCAGTATTGATGCCAGTACCCTGGCCCTCACGCCGACTTTTCTGGCGGCTACCGATGAGCAGAAGAAAAGGATATATGGCGAGATGTTTGAAAAGAAAGCCGTGGCCGCCTACGCCCTCACCGAGCCCATGGCCGGCTCCGATGTGCAGGGCATACGTTCCACTGCCATCAAAAAGGGCGATAAATACATCCTGAACGGACATAAACGCTTTATCACCAATGCCGAGGTGGCTGAATTTATTACGGTCTTTGCCATGACCGACCCGGAGCGTGGCTCCCGGAGCCTGTCGGCCTTCATCATTCCCGCCGATCTGCCCGGTATACAGATACTTCCCAGGCTGCAGAAGATGGGCCAGCGCGCCTCCGTACAAAATGAGATCATCTTTACCGATGTGGAGATACCGCTTGATTCACTGTTGGGGCAGGAGGGACATGGCTTTTTGATTGCCATGAAGACTTTTGACCGCACCCGCACAGGGGTGGCCGCCGCCGCCATTGGTAACGCACGCGCCGCCTACGACCATAGCCGTGAGTGGGCGAAGAACAGGGTGCAGTTCGGTAAACCCATTGCCGCCCAGCAGGTGATCGCCTTTATGCTGGCCGACATGGCCACCAATATAGAAGCAGCCAAAACCCTCGTATGGAAAGCCGCCTGGGCTTATGATACCGGGCAGCGCGATTTTTCAAAACTCTCGGCCATGGCCAAATATTATGCCACCGACATGGCCATGCAGGTCACTGCTGATGCGGTGCAGGTAATGGGAGGTGAAGGCTACTCGCGCGAACATCCGGTTGAAAAGATGATGCGCGACGCCAAGCTTTCCATGATCTATGAAGGCACCAACCAGGTGAACAGGCTGGTGGTATCGAAAAGCATTCTTAAATAAAAGACTTTATTTTTCGCTGTTTGTTTGTTCAACCCCACAGAACGGGGCGGTTCAGTATTTTATATTCACACCGAAGGCGGAATGAACATCATTATGATATGATTTTCAGCTCAGCGGGAAAGCGGGCCTTTCTTCCTGTTGAACCATTGAATAATCTAAAAGGGGGAAGGGGAGAGGCCCTCTTCTAAAAGCGATACCTGTTATCCTCTATAAGTTTATTGGCGATCCTCCTTCGTGCCGCCTTGGTGTTGACGGGAATAGTCTTGGTAAAGAGGTCGATACGTTCAAGCATCACCTCCTTTTCGCTAACCTCCTCGGGAAGGGCGTTGATGGCGTCGTAGCCGGCCTTGCGAATGATGGCACCGGCTTCGTAGATCACCACGTCGAGGATGTCGTTATACACTTCACTGTATTTGGGATCGGCCGTTTCCTTTATCTTTTTTACCCGCAGCATGGTGGATTCGGCCGCATAGGTTTGCATAATGGCATCGGAGATATTGCAAAGTACTTCCTGCTCATTGAAAAGGTTTTTCCGGAAGGCGTCGCTGGCCACTCCCAACAGGAAAAGGGCTGCCTTTTTGAAGTTGCCCGTGCATTTTTGTTTTTCTTCGTAGCAGCTGCCGGCCGTGGCTGACTGTTCCGCTTCCCTGTCTGATTCCTTCACTACATGTTGTGCATAGCGTACCACGTCGAAGCCAACGCGCAGGGCTTTTTTGATGGTGGTATCGGCAACCAGCAGGCGGTTGATCTCATTGGTTCCTTCAAAGATGCGGTTGATACGTGAATCGCGGTAGGCGCGGTCAATATCGGTTTCGCTCGAAAATCCCATCCCGCCGTAAATCTGCACCGCTTCGTCAACCACGTAGTTCAGGGCTTCGGAGCCGAACACCTTGAGCAGCGCCGCTTCAATGGCGTACATGGCAATGGCTTCGATGGTAGCCTGCGGCTTTTGCATCCCGTCGGCCATCAGTTTTTCAGCAGCTTCATCGATGTTTTTGCTAACCCTGTAAACAGCCGATTCGGTGGTAAAAGTGCGGATCACCTGTTCGGCCAGCTTGTATTTGATGGCACCAAAGTTGGAGATCGGCTGCCCGAACTGTTTGCGTTCGTTGGCATATTGCACCGATTGTGAGATGGCCCTTCTGGCAGCGCCAAGAACCGTTCCTCCAAGCTTGATGCGGCCCATGTGCAGGATGTTCAGTGCAATCCTGAATCCGCCGCCCCTTTTGCCAAGCAGGTTTTCGACGGGAACTTTAACATCGTTGTAAAAGATCTGTACCGTGGAAGAACCCTTGATGCCCATTTTACGTTCCTCTGCGTTGATCACCACCCCCGGCCAGTTCTTCTCCACAATAAAAGCACTGTAAACCCTGTCGTTGTCGATCTTGGCAAAGACAGTCTGTATGTCGGCAAAGCCCCCGTTGGTAATCCACATTTTCTGTCCGTTCAGGATGTAGTGTTTGCCATCAGGGGAAAGCACGGCCCTGGTCTTGCCCGAATTGGCATCGCTGCCGGCATTGGGTTCGGTGAGGCAGTATGAGGCCGCCCATTCGCCGGATGCCAGCTTGGGCAGGTAACGTTCTTTCTGTTCTTCATTGCCGTAATAAAGGATGGGCAGTGTGCCGATCCCCGTATGGGCCGAATAGGCTACCGAAAATGAATAGCCGGCTCCCATGGCGTCGGAAGCCAGCATGGAGGTGACGAAGTCCTGATCGAAACCGCCATATTTTTCCGGTAAGGAAATGCCCAGCAGGCCAAGTTCCCCCGCTTTATATATCAGGTTCCGCATCAAACCTTCTTCCTGGCTGTCGATGCGGTCGAGCATGGGAAAGATTTCCGTTTCAAGGAAGCCTTCACAGGTTTGAACGATCATTTTCTGTTCTTCATTCATGTCTTCGGGAATGAAGATGTCGGCATAATCCGATTCCCTGATCAGGAATTCACCGCCACTTTCGATTTTATCCTTTTCCATAATATCTTGTTTTGAGCCTGCAAATATATAACAAGCAGGATATAAATAAAAATAAGGATGGCATGGTTTCTGCCAATTAAGGCAGCATTGGTCTGGTCTTTATTTCTTTTTGGGCGGTGCGGTTTTTGCAGCACTGGTAATTTTTACCTTCATTTCGTCCTTTTTATCGTCGTAATCGAGCTTTATCAGGTCATTTTCGTATACCTTTTGTTTGATCAGTTCTTCGGCCAGCACATCCTCCACATATTTTTGTATGGCCCTTTTCAGCGGCCTGGCTCCAAACTGCGGATCCCATCCTTTTTCGATAATATATGCTTTGGCCTTTTGGCTGATGCTGATCCGGTAACCCATTCCGCGGATCCTTTCATAGAGATGGTTCAGTTCGATTTCGATGATCTTTTCTATGTCTTCCTTTTCGAGGTTTTCGAATATCACCACGTCGTCGATGCGATTGAGGAATTCGGGGGCAAAAGATTTTTTCAGTGCATTTTCGATCACACCCCTGGCGTATGTCGATTTACCGGCTTTCCTGGCAGTGGTCGAAAACCCGACACCCTGTCCGAAGTCCTTTAGTTGCCGCGACCCGATGTTGGAAGTCATGATTACGATTGTATTCCTGAAGTCGATCCTTCGTCCGAGGCTGTCGGTCAGTACCCCGTCGTCAAGGACCTGCAGGAGCAGATGAAAGACATCGGGATGGGCTTTTTCAATTTCATCGAGCAATACGATGGAGTATGGTTTACGGCGCACTTTTTCGGTAAGCTGGCCGCCTTCCTCATAGCCAACATATCCCGGGGGAGCGCCAACGAGGCGCGACACCGCGAATTTTTCCATGTATTCGCTCATGTCGATGCGTACCAGGGCTTCTTCGGTGTCGAAGAGGTATCGGGCCAGCATTTTGGCAAGGTGTGTTTTGCCCACGCCGGTGGGGCCCAGGAAGATGAAGGTTCCGATAGGTTTATTGGGATCTTTCAGCCCTGCACGGTTACGGCGGATGGCTTTCACCACCTTTTTGATGGCATCGTCCTGCCCGATCACCGTACCGGCCATGTCTTTCTCCATATTGATCAGTCTTTCGCTTTCGTTGGTTGCGATACGCTGGACGGGGATGCCTGTCATCATGGATACGACTTCTGCCACATTTTCATCGGAAACGGTTTCCCGATGAATTTTCGATTCTTCTTCCCAACGGACCTTTGCCTGTTCGAGCTGGTTGTTGAGTTGCCGTTCCATGTCGCGGTATTCGGCGGCTTCTTCAAACTTCTGGCTGTTGATGGCGGATGTTTTTTTAGCTTTGAGGTCTTCGATCCTGCTTTCAATGTCGATGATCTCGCCCGGCACGTGGATGTTGGTGATGTGCACCCGCGAACCTGCTTCGTCCAGGGCGTCGATGGCCTTATCGGGCAGGAAGCGGTCGCTCATATACCTGTTGGTAAGATGTACGCAGGCGTGAACGGCTTCCCGCGTGTATTTAACCAGGTGGTGGTCTTCGTATTTGTCTTTGATGTTGTTGAGGATCTCGATGGTTTCTTCCGTGGTGGTGGGGTCGATCAGCACTTTCTGGAAGCGGCGTTCAAGGGCACCGTCTTTTTCGATATACTGCCTGTATTCATCGAGGGTAGTGGCGCCGATGCACTGTATCTCGCCGCGGGCGAGGGCAGGCTTGAACATATTGGAGGCGTCGAGGGATCCGGAGGCATTTCCGGCGCCGACGATGGTATGTATTTCATCAATAAAGAGGATGATGTCAGGGTTTTTTTCGAGCTCGTTGAGCACGGCTTTCATCCTTTCCTCGAACTGCCCGCGGTATTTGGTACCGGCCACCAGGGATGCCAGGTCGAGGGTGACGATGCGTTTTCCGAACAATGCCCGCGACACTTTTCGTTCGATGATGCGGCTGGCGAGTCCTTCGGCGATGGCCGATTTTCCCACGCCGGGTTCCCCGATGAGGATGGGGTTGTTTTTTTTGCGCCTGCTGAGGATCTGTGCAATGCGTTCAAGTTCTTTTTTGCGGCCCACGATAGGGTCGAGACGACCTTCTTCGGCGGCCCTGGTGATGTCGCGGCCAAAGTTGTCGAGGACAGGGGTCTTCGACTTTGAATCGGAAGGCTTCCGGCTGCCGCCAAACCCGCGGCCGCCTTCTTCCATTTCGTCCTCGGGGACGTCGTCGGATAGTTCGTTGACAGGCTCAACTTTCGGACGCTTGTAATTACTGTTGGCGATGGAATTGATCTCTTCCTTTACAATTTTGTATTCCATTCCGTACCTCTTCAGGGTACGGCTAACCAGATTGTCTTCATCCTTCAGCATCGACAAAAGAAGATGTTCTGTGCCGATAACATCGCTGTTTATTGTTTTCGCTTCCAGGAAGGAGATCTTCAGTATCCTTTCAGTCTGTTTTACCAGGGGAATGTTATCAACGCTGATATTTCTCTTCCCGGGGTTGACGATGGGTTTTTCGATCATTTTGCGGAGCTGGACCAGATCCACCCCAAAATGCAGCATGATCTGCACTGCCATGCCTTTTCCTTCGCGCAGTATCCCCAAAAGCAGGTGTTCCAGCCCTAAATAGTCATTCCCCAGCCTCAGCGCTTCCTCCCGGCTGTAAGTCAGTACATCCTTTACCCTCTGCGAAAATTTTGATTCCATGATTTATATTTGTGTCACTTCGTTTTTATCTTACAAAATGGTAACAAGTGAACCACAGGCTCTGTTCATTGCCTGCCCTTGTGTGTGGCAGCTGGTGCATATCTTGCCATCCGGTAAACACACTCCAAAGATACTTACATCGGCTTCGTTAAACCGACTTTTTGCAAAGATACTTATTAACAGAAATCTGTTAAAAATAATCAAGACTAAAAATGGCTGAAATTCGCTAATTTTCACTACTTTCGTGACCTCAAAACAACGGATTCCACAGGATTTAATTATAAAGAACGGAAGATGAACGAAGGAGAAAAAATTATCAGGGTCAACATAGAGCAACAGATGAAATCGGCCTACATCGACTATTCCATGTCGGTGATTGTTTCACGTGCACTGCCCGATGTGCGCGACGGGCTCAAGCCCGTACACCGGCGGGTATTATACGGCATGCTCGATCTGGGTGTGCTCTCGAACAGGCCGTACAAGAAATCGGCGAGGATCGTAGGGGAGGTGCTGGGGAAATATCATCCGCACGGTGATTCGTCAGTGTACGACACCATGGTGCGAATGGCCCAGGACTGGTCGCTGCGCTATCCGCTCGTCGACGGGCAGGGGAACTTCGGCTCCATCGACGGCGACAGCCCTGCGGCCATGCGTTATACCGAGGCACGCATGAAGAAGATCGCTGAAGAAATGGTGGCCGACCTCGACAAGGATACGGTCAATTTCCAGTTGAACTTCGACGATACACTCGAAGAACCCTCCGTGTTGCCTGCGGCCATTCCAAACCTGCTGGTAAACGGCGCCTCCGGGATTGCCGTCGGGATGGCTACCAACATGGCACCGCACAACCTCACCGAAGTGATCGACGGCATTGTGGCCTACATTGACAACAATGACATTACAATACCAGAGCTGATGCAACACATCAAGGCTCCCGATTTCCCGACAGGCGGTATCATTTATGGTTATGAAGGGGTGAAGGATGCCTTTGAAACCGGCAGGGGAAGGATCGTGATCCGCGGCGAAACCAGCGTTGAAGATATGGGCCACGGAAGGGAGCGCATCATTGCCACCTCCATTCCGTATATGGTGAATAAAGCCGAGCTGATCAAAAAAACAGCCGAACTGGTCAATGATAAGAAGATAGAAGGGATCAGCGACATCAGGGACGAATCCGACAGGGCAGGGTTGCGTATTGTCTATGAACTCAAGAGGGGAGAGATCACCAACGTGGTACTCAACAAGCTGTACCAGTTTACACCCCTGCAATCGACCTTTAGCGTCAATAATATCGCCCTCGTCAAAGGCAGGCCGATGATGCTGAACCTTAAGGACATGATCAGGCATTATGTCGACCACCGCCACGAAGTACTGACGAGGAAAACCCGTTACGAACTTGATCAGGCCGAAAAACGGGCACATATCCTTGAAGGGCTCCTCATTGCCCTCGATAATCTCGATGAAGTGATTGCTCTGATCAGGGCATCGCGTACGCCTGAGACTGCCAGGAACGGACTGATGGAAACCTTTGAATTGAGCGACCTGCAGGCAAGGGCCATTCTCGACATGCGGCTTCAGAAACTTACCGGACTGGAAAGGGATAAAGTACGTGAAGAACATACCGGGCTGATGGAAAAGATCGAATACCTCAACAGCATCCTGGCCGATGAAGGCCTCCGGATGAGCATACTGAAAGAACAAATGCTCGAGATTAAAGAAAAATACGGTGATGCCGACCGCACCCGGATCGAGTATTCGGCCGATGATTTCAGGATAGAAGATACCATACCCGATGAGGAAGTGGTGATCACCATCTCCCATCTGGGATACATCAAAAGGACCAAGCTCAGTGAGTACCGCCGCCAAAACCGCGGTGGCAGAGGCGCAAAGGGAAGCAACATCCGCGACGAAGACTTTCTTGAATACCTTTTCGTGGCTACCAACCACAATTATATGCTTTTCTTTACCGAAAATGGCAAGGTGTTTTGGCTCAGGGTTTTTGAGATTCCCGAAGGCAGCCGCACCTCCAAGGGTCGTGCCATACAGAATATGATCAATATTGAACCCGAAGACAAGGTGCGGGCCTTTATCAATGTCAAAGACCTGAAAGATGAAGAATATATCAATAATAACTTCATCATCCTCTGTACTTTAAAGGGAACCATCAAGAAAACTTCGCTGGAGGCCTACAGCAGGCCAAGGCAAAACGGTATCAACGCCATCAATATCCATGAAGGCGACCAGTTGCTTGAAGCGAAACTGACAGATGGCAATAACGAGGTGATGCTGGCATTGAAATCGGGGAGGGCCATTCGTTTTAATGAGGCAACCGTGCGCCCCATGGGCCGCAACGCATCGGGTGTTAAAGGGATAAAACTTGACGATGGCAAAAACGACAGGGTGATCGGGATGATCTGTATTTCCGGGCAGGAATCGGATGTACTGGTGGTATCGGAAAACGGTTATGGCAAAAGATCCAAACTCGACGATTACCGGATCACCAACAGGGGAGGCAAGGGCGTGAAAACCATCAATATTACGGAAAAAACAGGGAAACTCATTGCCATAAAGGATGTAACCGATATGGATGACCTGATGATCATCAATAAGTCGGGGCTGATCATCCGCATGGCGGTAGAAAGCCTGCGGCTGATGGGGCGCGCAACACAGGGTGTGCGGCTTATCAACCTGCGGGATGAGGATGCCATTGCTGCCGTTGCCAAGGTTGAAGTGATTGAAAATGATGAAATTGAAGAGGAAATTGCAGGAGGGGAGGAGGAAAATTAAGAAATGGCCTAATTGCCCTGCAAACGGGGGTTAGGGGGATTGTTGCAATATCAGGCTGCATCGTAAACGGATAATTATGGCAGGAATTTTGGTATATTCGTTATGGAATATATACTTTTGCCATTAGACATTAAAACCAAAAAAATTAATCGTTATGAAAAAACTGATCATCCTGCTTTTCGCCATCACCATGGTTGCGGGCATGCAGGCACAAAATTCGAAACGGACAAGCGCCTTCAATTATCTGAACAACGGCGTTCTCGACAAGGCCAAGGAATACATTGACCCGACCATCACACACGAAAAGACCATGAACGTTGCCAAAACATGGTTTTACAGGGGCAATATCTACCTGCAGATCGCGCTGAGCGACAATCCCGAATACCGGGCACTCGACCCAAATGCATTGTATGTGGCTTATGAGTCGTACAAAAAGTGCCTGGAACTGGACGACAGGGGAGAATACACTGATTTTGTATACCAGAACTTCCGTGTGATCGCCTCCAACTATTTTAACCAGGGTGTTGCCGCATACAACGAAAGTGCATACACGGATGCTTCACAGTTTTTCCTCAATACCTACAACATTTCACAGGATTTTGGTGTAACCGATACCCTGGCTTTGTCAAATGCAGGCCTTGCCTATGATATTGCCGGAGAACCGGAAAAGGCTCTGGATATATACCTGCAGCTTGTAGAAATGGGATATAAGGATCCGATCGTATATAATGCCATTGCCAATATCTACCTGAATCAGAATGACACAACCCTCACCGAAAAATACCTGTTTGAGGGCAGGGAAATCTTTCCTGATGATTATCAGTTACTGATTACCGAAACAAACCTTTTCCTCTCAAGGGGGGAAAACGAAAAGGCCATCGACAACCTGTTGCAGGCCCTGGAGACCGACCCCATGAACAAAACCATCTGGTTTGCCCTGGGTACGAATTATGAAAACACCGGCAACATTGCCGAAGCTGAAAAAGCCTACCAGAAATGCCTGGAGATTGACCCGGCCTATGCCGATGCCTATTACAACATGGGTGCCATGTACAACAATGAGGCGGCCGAGATCATGGCAGTGGCCAATGATCTTCCGCTTGATGCAGTAAAGGAATATGACGAAGCCAAGGCAAAGGCCGATACTTTGCTTGAAAAGGCACTGCCATATCTTGAAAAGTCGGACGAGTTGAATCCCGGCAACCTGCCCACGCTGCAAACCCTTAAGCAGATCTACACCATCCTGGACAAACTGGAGAAGTTGCAGGAAATAAATAATAAGATAAAGGAGATCACTCAATAGTATCTTAACGGCGATCAAAGCCGGCATTAAAGGAGGGAGGTGGTGGTTTTCCCTCCTTTGCTTTAAATATTTCTATTTAACATAATATTAATTATCGGACAAAAACAGCAAATTCCGTAATACGCAGTATTTAACATAAAACCAGTTATCGGAACGCAGTCCGGTAACGACAGGTTTTATGTTAATGAATTTGCTGTGATCATCACCATAATACGAAGCAATCAAAATAAAACCAGTTATCGATACGCAGTCCGGTAACGACAGGTTTTATGTTAAGGAATTTGCTGTGCCCTAATCACCACACGCAGTATTTAATAAAAAAGATTGCTCTGTTCTTCAATATTTTGTACCCGGTTTCAAATAAGAAGAATTAAATCTTACAAGTTCTTCCCAATTTATTGCTCCGTTTTGACCGCAAAAATCATTACTAAACTCTCTTGTAAACTTGTTAATCATTTGGGCATATGATTCAATAAAATCCTTGTTTTTCTCTTTGGCCGTGTGGGAAAGAGGTTCAATGATTTCTATATAAAGATTCGTGTTTCCTGAAATAAATTCCCAAAATTTTTGACCACAGTATTTAAAATAATCTCCTTTGTCGGAGTTGTTGTCTTGACCGTAGCAGCAACCATTAACAGCAACTATACTAAGACCTGAATTACTTGTTCTTAAAGTTCTTTGTGCAGTTTTAAAGTCAGAAATCATTTTCGAAATTTGACTGCTATTTCCCCAATTGGGGCCTGATTTAATATTTACAATATAACGTTTGCTGTCATTGTCAAATTCTAAATCAATTCCTGCAATACCAGATTTCCAGCCATGATAAACTTTTTCATTAATGAATATGGCAAGTCCTTCTAACCAATCACCAAATAATGTTTCTTCATTTGACGAAATATGTGCATCAACTAATCCTTTAACAATCTGCTCGGCTGTTAATACATATTTTGCCTTAAAAAGGTAGGGATTCTTTCTTCTCAATACTTTTGATAAGCGCAATGAATCAAGGCTTGAAATTCTTTTTTGATGAAATGTCCCAATATTATCTTCAACGTAGAGAGATACGTCTTTCAAGTTTAGTTTGTTCATATTTTGTTTTTGGTTCAAATAAAAAATATTCAACAGGTTGTAATTTACCTTTAACTATTTCATAATATTCCTGAACTATTTCAATTCCAATTGAATTTCTTTTCATTCTGTTGGCAACAAAATTAGTTGTGCCAGAACCCATAAATGGGTCAAGAACAATGTCTCCTTCTTTTGTAAATAATTTTATAAACCATTCTGGGAGTGCTTCAGGAAATGCTGCGCTGTGATTTTTGTTATTACATTCGGTTGCTAAATGCAATACGTTGGTTGGGTAGGCCATTTCTCTTTCCACCCAGTTTGAAATATTCTTTCCAAAACCGCTTCCAACCTTTGATTCATCTCTTCGTTTATCAGTATCACTCAATTTTTTTAACCTGTTATTTTTCCAATCTCCCATTGGAACCATAACTTCTTCTTGATACATGTTAAAATTTTTTTCTTTGTTAAATTGAATTAATCTTTCCCATGAATCCCTGAAACGATTTGGCCATTTTCCTGGATAACTGTTTTTTTTATGCCAAATGAATTCTTCGGTCCATAGCCAGCCAAGCTTTCTCATTTCTAGGATAAGTTCCATAACATAGGTGCTTCTTTCACCATTGACGACTCTTTCTTTAATATTTAATATAAACGTGCCTGATGGTTTTAATACCCGCAGAAGTTCTTGTCCAATTGGAAGAAACCAGTTAACATATTTATTTGGATTTATTCCTCCGTAAGTGCTTTTTCTTTGATCTGCATAAGGAGGCGATGTGAAAATTAAGTCAACACAATTTTCCGGGAGCTTTTTTAACTCTTCCTTGCAATCTCCGTGATATAATTCCGTATAAATGTTCATAAAATCAAAGATACTACTAATATCAATTTTGCATAAATCAAGTTATAAGTCTTTTTTCAACATTTGTTTAAGCGGCCGGTTTTATGTTAAAAAATTGCTGTGCCAGTATCATAATACAAAGCTTTTCTTCCCCTACTTTCTCCCACCTTGACATTTCGACCGAAGGGAGAAAACTCCTTACGAATAGATTATTTTATTAATTTCGAAAAAAAACAAACCAATCATGAATACTTTCCTGGATCATTTGCGCAGCCTCATGCAAATGAAGCTGATAGAAACCGGATCTTTTACATTAGCGGTTTCCAACATACTGATCGCGCTCCTGGTTGTGATCATCACCATATTTTTTCTCAGGGGCCTGAAGAAAATTTTTAAACGGCTCTCTAAAAAAGACGTTCTTGATCAGGGCACTTCCCATTCGCTCTTCCTGATCGTGAAATACCTGATCTGGGTTATCATTATCGTAGTGCTGATCGATAGCATGGGATTAAAGGTCTCCATTCTGATTGCCAGCACGGCGGCCCTGCTCGTGGGTGTTGGCCTTGGTTTGCAGGAGCTTTTCAAGGATGTTGCCAGCGGGATCATTCTCCTGGTTGAACGGACAGTAAAAGTGAATGATGTGGTGGAACTTGAAAATGAAATGATCGGACGGGTTATTTCCATCGGGCTCAGAACATCAAAATTGAAAACCCGCGACAATGTGATCACGATCATCCCCAATTCAATGCTGGTAAACGATAAGGTCGTGAACTGGTCGCATATCGAAGACAAGACCCGCTTTCATGTAGAGGTAGGCGTAAAATACGGAAGTGACCTTGACCTGGTAACCCGGGTGCTGCTTGAATGCGCCAAGGACCATCCCGGGATCATTGCCGACCCTGAACCAATGGTCCGGTTTGTGGATTTCGGAGAATCAAGCCTTGATTTTCAACTTTTTTTCTGGACCATTGAAACTTTCAGGGTAGAGAAAATCAAAAGCGACCTGCGATATTTGATCGATAAGGCTTTCAGGGAGAATAATATAGAGATTCCTTTCCCCCAACGGGACCTCTATCTGAAAAGCACACCCTCTAATGATTAGGTTTGCCTTCCAGGAATTGACTGTACCCGCCTAACCATGGCTTTAAACACATTCATTGCGCTACCTGATCAATATTATCCTGTTCAGCTTTCATTCTCCTGTCTGATTTCGTATATTTACATCGGTAATGAACATTTTTTTGCTAACCCAAAACTTCATCCATGAAAAGAAAACTACTT
>CAYOLA010000103.1:0-22558 GCA_964404735.1 uncultured Bacteroidales bacterium | reverse complement strand
CATATACCTATGAGCGATGTCGTGATTAAACTGAATGAGATTGCCCGTCATTTCATTGTTGGTTCTGAAACGGTGAAGGCACTCCGTTCCATTTCCCTGGATATTTACCGCAACGAATTTGTGGCCCTGATGGGACCCAGCGGCTCCGGAAAATCCACCCTGATGAACCTGCTGGGATGCCTGGATACGCCCACCAGCGGGAATTATTTCCTGAACGGCAAAGATGTAAGCCAGCTTAACGACAACCAGCTGGCCGAGATACGCAACAAGGAGATCGGTTTCATCTTTCAAACCTTTAATCTCCTGCCGCGATCTACGGCACTTGAAAACGTGACCCTTCCGCTTATTTACGCAGGGATGAACAAGGCACGACGGCTCGAGATGGCTAAAAAGGCACTGGACGACGTACAGTTAACCGACAGAATGATGCACAAGCCCAATGAATTATCGGGCGGACAACGCCAGCGGGTTGCCGTTGCCAGGGCTTTGGTCAACCAGCCTTCCATCATCCTTGCCGATGAACCTACCGGAAACCTCGATTCCAAGACATCCATCGAGATCATGGGTTTACTGGAAGAGATCCACAGGCAGGGCAATACCATTATTGTTGTGACACATGAAGAAGATATTGCCCAGCATGCACACCGCATTATCCGGCTTCTCGACGGGGAGATTGCTTCGGACGAGAAAAACCCTGAAATACGTACCATCAGCTACTATCTTGATCATCAAACATTAAAATAACAGCATGGCCGGGGAATTCAAGATATACACCAGGACCGGCGACAAAGGCCAGACATCCCTGATCGGGGGCACGCGCGTACCGAAATATCATCCGCGCATAGAAGCCTATGGCACTGTTGATGAGTTGAATTCCTTTATCGGCCTGATCCGCGACCATGATATTGACACTTCGGCCAGGGAACTTTTACTTGAAATACAGGATCGCCTATTCACCCTTGAATCCCAACTGGCCCATGATCCTGAAACGACCCTGAGCAGACCATTGCCCCGCTTATCGGATGCAGATGTGACCCGGCTCGAAGAGGCAATTGACCAGATGAACATCAGCCTTGAACCCCTTGCGAATTTTATCCTCCCGGGCGGCCATGTGGCTGTGTCTTTTTGTCATGTTGCCCGTTGCGTTTGCCGCAGGGCGGAACGCATCACCATCCGCCTGGCCGAACTCCAAGCCGTCGACCCGCTCAACATTCAATACCTGAACCGCTTGTCCGACTACCTTTTTGTACTTGCGCGAAAGATATCCAAAGATCTGGATGCAACTGAAACACACTGGATACCAAGAGTTTGACACATGTTTGTGCTTGCTAAAAATTAACTTGACTTTTACTAAAAATAAATTATTTTTGCAAAAATTAAAACCCACCCATATATATGTACTGGACACTTGAATTAGCTTCGAAACTGGAGGATGCACCCTGGCCGGCCACCAAGGAAGAACTGATCGATTTCAGTATCAGATCGGGCGCCCCGGAAGAAGTAATTGAAAACCTCAGGGAAATAGAGGACGAAGGAGAGGTATATGACAGCATTGAGGATATCTGGCCGGATTATCCTACCAAAGAGGATTTCTTTTTCCACGAAGACGAGTATTGATGCTCGACAATAAGAAAAATGAATGGCCGCTCCTGACAAGGGAGCGGTTTTTTTTTGCTGTTCAGGAAAACATGCTGAAGTTTACGCGTCCATATTTCCGCTGCTGGTCGAGGTGGTCGCTGCAACCCAGTTCTGTTCCCGCCGGATGTTCAATGATAAGCCAGCCCTCCTCCCTGAGAAGCCGGCGGCTGAAAACCAGGTCGGGAATCTTGTCAACTCCTTCCATATCATAGGGAGGATCGGCAAAGATGATGTCGAACTTTCTTCCGGTGCGTTCAAGGAAGGTGAAAGCGTTGGCCCTGACAACAAAGATGTTTTCAAGGCCGATCTTCCGGGCCGTTTGACTGATGAAAGCTGCGCAGCGGGCATCCAGCTCGATGCTGTGTACTTCGGCCGCTCCCCTTGAAGCAAACTCATAGGAAACACTGCCAATACCCGCAAAAATATCCAGTACCATCAGGCCCTCAAAATCATAATGGTTATTCAGGATATTGAAGAGTGCCTCCTTGGCCATATCGGTTGTCGGCCTGGCAGGCAGGTTGCCCGGAGCCATGATCCTCCGGCCTTTGTGGGATCCGCCGATTATTCGCACAACGAAGCGTTAAACAATGTAAAATAATAATGCCCCGGCATCCGGTCAAAAACAAAGCTGTAGCGGAAGTCGCTGTTACGTTCAATAAAACGCACGTTGCGTATGTATTTATGGACCATTTCGGAGAGGGATGAATGCCTGTCGACCTCGCCCAGCATCATCACCTCAATGGTTTCGGGGTTCAGTTGCAGTTGTTCCACCACGAAGATCAGGTAATACATATAATCTTCGGCCGTATTGTAGGTAAAAGAGTTGCAGTAGCCCGGCTTTTTATTCCTGATCTGCAGTATATCAATGCCCGTGGCGGAGGTATTGACAAAGAGCAGGTTTTTGTTTTCCAGATTACTATATTTTTGAACAAGGCTTTGAATGAGGATGGAAGTATGATGAAATATCCCGGCTTCGGGAAAAGTTTTATCCAATAGTTGTGTCAGATCGGGCGGCAGGTAATAAATGGCAAAGGCGTCTGAGCTACTGATGAAATCATGATGCAGGGAGTTGCCCTCGTGAGGTCCGCCGGCCATATTAAAATCATAGATATCTGCTTTTTCCGCTTCACTAAAAAGGGCTTCCGGAACCAGTGTTGACTTCCCCGACCTGCAAATCAGGCGTACCTTACTGTAAGGATTTTTGAGCCAGGCAAGCTCTGTTTCAAACAACTGCCGGAGCCATGGCAGGTTAAACTTTTGTTTTTCACCAGGCACCAGTGTTTTCCTTTCCCGGCCCGGAGGACTGAAAGCCTCCAGGTGGCAAAACTTGTTCGTATTCAGGTCGAGGATACAATATGAAAGCCCGTCAGGACACAGGCTCAATGCCAGTTCCTGTTCATAAAAACGTTGCTTGTCAAAGCCCGGATCTGAAAAGGTATGGATCGCTTTTAAACTATCAGCCATAAACAAGGCTCAGTGGTTACTCCCAGTTGCCATCGGTCGAGGGCTCTTCCATCGAACCAACCTTTAGGCCGGGATATTTGTCGATATCTTTGCGGGCCTTGATCAGGTTAATAACCATCTGTTCGTTAAGCCCCTTCAGTATCTCTTTGTAATGTGCAGAAGCTTCGAATACCTGTACGCGCAAACCACCTCTTTCAACCTCACCGGCGTCAAGCTGATACATTTCCCCGGCTCCCGGTATATATGAAAGCGAGTCGAGAATAAAATGATGCCTGTGACTGAAGAGCGAATCTGCCACGCTGGTGTAGCCAATGGTGTCGTTAATGGTTTTGGTGAAGGTTGTATCGTCCGGATCCGGAATACGTTTCACGATCGGGATCTGCCCCTCACGCAGGAAAACCAGCAAGGTGTCGAAACTGGCGGCATATTTGTTGTTGATCTGCTTATATACCTGCTGTACACTGCGGATATCTTTCAGGTCCTGAATTACCAGGGCTTCCCGTTCAGCCTTTTCCGCATTAAACACCAAAGGTTTGTTAATACTCTGGTATACGAAGTAAGCCAGGACGATGATCACGATGAACAGAACGATCTGAATAATGATTCTTTTCATTTTCATTTTGTTTTGGGATACAGGCAAAGTTAAAACTTTTTTTGAACAGGAAATTTAAGGAACGAAATATTTATTAAATCCTGTCATATTCACAATCTTCATTTGTCGTTTCAGGTATTGCTGAAGTACTGAGAGGAAGGGGTGCCCGGCAGGCAACGGCAGCTTTGCAGAAGGCCGTTATGAGGCCGTGGCGGGATAAACCGGGATATCATCCAGGAAACGGTATGTTTTCCGCTGATAGTCCATCTGGCAACAAAAGTGCAGCATGCCGTTGGTAACAACAATGTAGGGCACTTTGAGCACTGAATTGTACCTGGCAACCTGGTCGAAGGTTTCCTGTGATATCCTGATTGCGGGTGATTTACATTCGACGATCATCCATGGCCGGCCGCCGCGGTCATGAACCAGGATGTCGGGACGCCGGGTCATGGTATTCATCACCAGTTTTTTTTCCAGCACCAGCAGTCCGGCCGGCACCTGCTTATGATCAAGCAGGTAATGGATAAAATGCTGCCTCACCCATTCTTCAGGGGTCAGGGCAACATATTTTTTTCTAACCTCATCGAAGATCAGTACATGTCCGTTCTCCTCTTTCAGGCGGTAGCCATATGCCGGCAGGTTCAGCTGCTGCATGGGATCGTGGGGCATATCATTCCTCCATCGACCGCATGGAGCGGTTTTTTATAAGTGAACGTATCGGCCTGATGATGCGTTCCAGGAAACGGCTGTCCTGGGTCACGATCTCTGCTTTTCCTCTCATCATCTGCACAAAGGGAAGATCTACCTGGTAGTTGGTCCTCAGCCCGTTGGGAAATGAAACATCAACGGAATAGGTGTTGTCGGCGGGTACAACGGATATTTTTTCAACGTAACCGCTCACCATCCCGAATTCCATGTAGGGATAATTATCGAAGCGGATGTTTACCTTCTGACCGGGTCTGACCTTTCCCGAACGGTACACAGGCATGGTAAGCTTCCCGATAATGCCTGACGAATCGGCAGGGACGATGCTGATGATCTTCTCACCGGCATTGATGTTCTGATTTACGGTCCAAAACTTATTGAAAGTCACCTGCCCGTTGATGGGGGCTACAATAAGGTAATCCTGTGTCCATTTCATGAGGGCGGCATTGAGCCTGTTAAACGACTTGCGCACGGCAAGTTTCATTTCGTTGATCCGTTGCTCGAACTGCAAACGCAACTCCACGATCTCGCTCTCCAGTTCGTTTATCCTGATCCGGGTATTGGCCAGGCTTGTACGTGACCCCTCAAAGGCATGTTGTTTTTGCAGCAAAGCGCTGCGGGCATTTTCAAGCTCGGCCGTAGAGATGGCATTGCTGTCGTAAAGCGACTCAAAGCGGCTATAGCTTTTATTTTCCAGTTGCAGGTCTTCTTCCAGGGTTTGCTTTTGGGTATAGAGATAATTATAATACAGGTTATAATCGTTGATCTGCTGTTCGATGGTGGCAATTTTCTTGTTGTGGTAATCCAGTTCAATAAAATTCCATAAATCGTGAAAATCCCGCAGGAATTCGGCATATTCTTCCTGTACTTCCCCCAGGCGGTAATTGTCGTCGAAGACAAAATCCGTGATCCCGTCAAATTTGTTATCATCAAGCAGCGTCTTAAAATGCCGGAGGGCTTCCTTCAGGCTGAAAATATCCTGGTAGCGGGCAGGATTTTCGATTACGGCAATACTGTCGCCGCGGCTTAGCTGCTGTTTATCTGAAATAAAGAAGTGTTCGATCTTACCGCTTGAACGGGCCACCACATCGGCGGGCGGCTGCGTGGTTACCAGCTCAATATCGAGATTCGGCACCACCTCCGGATATTTAAAAAACCAACTACCTGTAAAGAGCAGGGCAATGATCGTAAAAAACAGCATGGTTCCCCATCTGATGATCCAGGAAGGCACGCTGCCCAGTATTTCCTGAACAGGTTCACTGCGGAATTCGATCCTTTTATTTTGTTTGCCCTTTGCCATGATTTGTCATCGCGGCCTATCCGCCCAGTTCCAGTTGATTTCTTATCAGTTTATAATATGCGCCTTTTAATTTTGTCAATTCGTCGTGGGTGCCTTTCTCGATCATTTCGCCCTTTTCCAGCACGATGATCTGATCGGCATGTGTTACCGTGCTCAAACGGTGTGCCACCACCACGGCTGTTTTTCCTTCGAAAAATTCGTTGAGCTTTGCCATGATCTCTTTTTCGTTGTTGGCGTCGAGGGCGTTGGTTGCCTCATCAAAAAAGAGGAATTCAGGGTTCTTGTATACAGCCCTTGCAATGAGGATGCGTTGTTTCTGCCCCTGGCTGAGGCCGGTGCCTTCCTGCCCTATCCTGGTGTTATATGCCAGCGGCAGGGATTCGACAAAATCCCGGATGTTGGCCACATGCACGGCATGCAAAAGTTTTTCCCGGTCAATATGGTCATCGCCTACGGCAATATTCCGGGCAATGCTATCGGAAAAGATAAAGCCGTCCTGCATCACGGCGCCACACTGTTGCCGCCAGAATCTGCCATTGATATTCCTGATATTCATGGATCCTACCAGCACCTCGCCTTTTTCCGGCGGGTAAAAGCCCAGCAGCATTTTCACCAGCGTTGTTTTTCCGCTTCCGCTCGCTCCCACGATGGCTGTCAGCTTCTTTTCAGGAATTTCAAAGTTCAGGTTCTTCAGCACAGCTTCGGAGTGCGGGCCTGCATAGCGGAAAGACAGGTTCCTGACCTCGATGGTTTTTTTAGCCGGAAGAGAGGCGACCTTGGTCTCGCCCGGCATTTCCTCCTCATCCTTCTGATGGATCTCGCCGAGCCTTTCGAGGCTGATCTTGGCATCCTGTGCCGATCGGAAGAAAGTGATCATCTGGTCGATGGGGCTGTTCAGCTGCCCGATGATATATTGCACGGCCATCATCATACCCAGGGTCATATCACCCCTTACCACCGAATCGGCGGCGACGAAGATGATCAGTATATTTTTGGTTTGATTAAAAAACACCGCTCCGGCCTGCTGGTACTGGTTCAGGGCCAGTCCCCTGATGTTTATTTTAAAAAGCCTGGCCTGTATCTTCTCCCAGTCCCAGCGCTTCTGCCTTTCGCAGTTATTGAGCTTGATCTCCTGCATCCCGGTGATGAGCTGGATGAGGTTGCTCTGGTTGTCGGCCATCTGGGCGAAACGCTTGTGGTCAACCTCCCGGCGCTTCTTCATGAACAGCAGCACCCAGGCAATATACAGGCCGCTGCCCAGCAGGAAGATCAGCAGGATCTTAAGGCTGTACACGGCCAGGACCACACTGAATATGAGCAGTGTGACCATAGAAAAGAGGATACTGAGCGATGAAACCGTCAGGAAATTCTCGATACGTTTGTGGTCGCTGATGCGTTGCATAAGGTCGCCGATCATCTTGCTGTCGAAAAAGCCAATTGGCAATTTCATCAGTTTTATCAGAAAGTCGGAGATCAGCGAGATGTTTACGCGGGTGCTGATGTGCAGCAGTATCCAGCTACGTATGAATTCAACCGAAGCCTGGCTGATGAATAGCACAAGCTGGGCGATGAGGATAAGTGTGATAAACCCAAGGTCCTGGTTGGCAATACCAATGTCGACAATGGCCTGTGTAAGAAAGGGGAAGATGAGCTGGAGCAGGGCACCCAGGAACATGCCGAGGATCAGTTGGGTGATAAACTTGCCGTAAGGTTTCAGGTATGAGAACAGGAAACCGAATGTTTTTTTATTCTGCTGTTCTCCTTCCTGGCGGTAAAAGTCAGGGGTCGGCTCCAGCAGCAGGCAAATGCCCTGGGGTTCCCCTTCGCTTTTGGTGCTGGCCCATTGTGCCAGGAAATCTTCGCGCCCGTACCTGATCAGTCCATGAGCCGGGTCGGCCACGTAAACATGTTTTTTTGTGATCCGGTAAATGACCACAAAATGCTTCTGTTTCCAGTGCGCAATACACGGCAGTGGCGATTCCTTTGCCAGTTGGTCGAGCCCCAGCCTGACGCCCATGGTGCGGAATCCTATCGATTCAGCGGCATCGCTGGTTCCAAGCAGGGATACACCCTCGCGGGTGATAAAACTTAGTTCACGAAGGGTTTGCACCGAGTAATTACGGCCATAGTGCTTTGCGATCATCCGCAGGCAACTGGGGCCGCAATCCATGGCATCAAGCTGCTTGTAAAAAGGGAACTTAGCCATTATACCTTATACCTTAAGTAACTTATACTTAATTGTTGTGTAAATGTTACCAAAGCGTAAAAATAAAAGTTTCGCCTGTGCTGTCAGGGTGGCGGTCATAACATTCATACCTTTGCATACATGACATTTTACACGAGCATTGCAAAGTACTACGACTACATCTTCCCGCTGAACCCGGTCATGGTTTCCTTTATCAAAGATAGTTTCGGAGAAACGGCTGACAAGACCCTGCTGGATATGGGCTGCGGAACCGGAAACCTCTGCATGGCACTGGCTCCCCACTTCGGAGCGGTGAAGGGTGCAGATCCCGACGGCAGCATGCTGGCCATGGCACGTGAAAAAGCAGGCAAAAACTTTCGTAACCTTCAGTACATACAGGCCGGCATGCTCGAAACCGGAAGCATTTCCTGCCAGGCCTGTCACGGCATACTCTGCATGGGCAATACACTCGTACATTTATCCTCGGCCGGGGAGGTTCTTTCATTCCTGGAACAGGCATACAGACTACTGGAAGCGGGTGGCAGACTCCTGATACAGATCATCCACTACGACAACATTATCGGGAAAAAGCACGGCGGCCTGTCAACCATCGAAAATGAAAAGATCAGGTTCATCCGCAATTACTATTACCATGCCCACACAAACACCCTCGATTTTGAGACCATCCTCACCATAAAGAGAAACGGGCATGTGATCAGAAATGTGGTGCCCCTTCTTCCCCTGCGCCGGGAAGAATTACTCAGGCTGCTATCCGGGGCGGGATACAGCAACATCAGTATGTTCGGTGATTTTAAAAGGAATCCCCTGACTGACGACAGCATACAGCTTGTTGTTGAGGCAGTGGCATAAGCAACATGCATGCTGAGGCCCCGGGCGATACAATGCAATTAGTCAAACCGAAAACCGGCAACAGTGCCGGGCCCGGGCCCTGATTCAACTGCTGCCGGTGAAAACGAAGGTATCTGATCCGGCCGGCATCTGCCGGGGGGCAGGCCGCAACAGCAGCGCTGCCACCCATCCCACACACCGGAGGGTCAACCATGCACTACGCCTGCATTAGCATTGCCTCACTTCTCTGTGCCGGAGTCATCCGGAAGAAATACCTCCCAACCCGTATAGGTTAATACCCGAAAACCTGAAAAGTCGCACTTTTTTTTAAACTTTTTTTTTACCAGCGGTATTTCTTCCCCACAGGACACATGAACTGGCATAAATGCCGTATTTTTGCATTAACCGGCAATTATGAACCGGGCAGAACGCTGTAGCCGGGTTTCCGGTGCAGCACATCGGCTAATTAAACCACACCCTTCTCGTCCGCCGGGGCGAACGCGAAGACGGATAAATCGGGATCATGAAAACAAAAGAAGAAATCGTTCGCAACTGGCTTCCCCGCTATACCGGTGAAAAGCTTGAAAACTTCGGGAAATATATCCTTTTGACAAATTTTAACCGTTATGTTGAATTATTTGCCAAATGGAATGATGTAGCGGTAAAAGGGAAGGAAAGGCCCATGCCCTGCGCCACGAAAGACGATATAAGCATTATCAATTTTGGTATTGGCAGCGCCAATGCGGCCACCATCATGGACCTGCTCAGCGCGATACAGCCCAAGGCAGTCTTGTTTCTCGGGAAATGCGGCGGGCTGAAAAAAAAGAATGACGTAGGCGACCTGATACTCCCCATTGCAGCCATCCGTGGTGAAGGAACATCCGACGACTACATGCATAAGTCGGTTCCCGCCCTGCCGGCCTTTAACCTTCAAAAAGCCGTTTCAACCACCATACGGGATTTCAACAGGGACTACTGGACCGGAACGGTATATACCACCAACCGAAGGGTTTGGGAATACGATGATGATTTTAAGGAACACCTGAGAAGAACGCGCAGCATGGCCATCGACATGGAAACGGCCACCATATTCATTGTGGGTTTCAGGAACGAGATCCCCTCGGGCGCCCTGCTGCTGGTATCAGACCAGCCGATGATCTCCAGCGGCATAAAAACCATTGAAAGCGACGACAATGTAACCGATTTGTTTACCGAAGATCACCTGAAGATCGGTGTTTCATCCCTTAAAATGCTCATCAATAAAGGGATTACGGTAAAACACCTGTATTTCGACTATTACGAGGAAGGGGATGAAGATGAAGTTTGAAGAAATTCTCCGCGACCTGAGCAAAAAAATATACAAGCCTGTTTATTTTCTTCACGGGGAGGAAGAGTTTTTTATTGATGTGATCTCCGATCATATCGAAACCAATGTGCTTGATGAGGCACAAAAAGAATTCAACCAAACCATCCTCTACGGGAAAGACACCAACGCAGGCAGCATCATCGATATGGCCAGGCGTTTCCCCATGATGTCGAACTACCAGGTGGTTATCGTGAAAGAAGCCCAGGCGCTCGACAAGCTTGACGAACTGACTGTTTATGCCGGAAATCCCAGCAGGGAAACCATCCTGGTGATCTGTTACAAGCACAAAGCTTACGACAGCCGGAAATCGCTGATTAAAACCATCATGAAAACCGGGGTCGTTTTTAAGTCCGACAGGCTGTATGAAAGCAAGATCCCTGCATGGATCAACGACCAGCTGAAGGAACAAGGGTATACGATCACTCCTGAAGCGGCCCAGCTGCTGACCGGGCATCTGGGCAACGATTTGTCAAGGATCAGGAACGAACTGGGCAAGCTGGTGCTAAACCTCGAACCCGGGCAAACCGTTGATGCCGGCATCATCCAGGAAAACATCGGCATCAGCAAAGATTTTAACATTTTTGAGCTGCAAAAGGCAATGGGCAAGGGCGATTTGTTTAAAGCCAACCATATATGCCAGTATTTTGCTGCCAACCCCAAAGCCAATCCTTTTGTGCTGACCATTGCCCTCCTGTACCAGTTTTTTACCAAAGTTCTGATTTTTCACTCCGTTAAAGACAAGACCAATAACAACAGTCTTGCCGCCGAGCTGTCGGTCAGCCCTTATTTTGTAAGTGATTACCGTACTGCTGCGAAAAATTTCGGCATTGACAAGACCATTTACGCCATTTCACTGCTTCGCGAATACGATATGAAGTCGAAAGGTGTGGGCAATGATTCAGCCACCCAGGGGGAATTGCTCCGGGAAATGGTGTTCAGGATCATGCACTGAAAAGGCTGCCGCCTGCTGTATACCGGCCCGGGATATCAATCACCATATGCCGGTTCAGTTAAACAGGCCTTTGATCTCATCCGCATACTTTTCCATGATATGGTTTCGCCTGAGTTTCAGGCTGGCGGTAAGTTCACCATTCTCTACCGACCATTCTTTTCCAAGGATATGAAAGCGCATGATCTTTTCGGTATTGCCGAAAAAAGTGTTGAAATGGTCGATCTCCTTCTTGAAGCGGTCTCTGACCACTTTTTCCTTTACCATTTCCTCTTTGGTTGTAAAGCGTATGCCTTCGAGGTGGCACCAGGTGCGCAAATATTCGAAGTCGGGGACGATGAGGGCGGCGGCGTATTTCTGATGCTCACCCACCACGATGAGGGCATCGATGAAAGGGGATTCGGTAAACTTATTCTCGATCTGCGCCGGGCTTATATATTTTCCCAGGGAGGTTTTAAAGATCTCCTTTTTGCGGCCGGTGATGCGCAGATGGCCGGCGGGTTCAAGTTTCCCGATATCACCGGTATGGAACCAGCCATCGGTGTTGATCACCGCTGCAGTCATGCCGGGTTCCCTGAAATAACCTTTCATCACATTCGGGCCGCGCGCCAGGATCTCGCCGTCGTCTGCTATTTTCACTTCCACATTGGCCAGCGCCTTTCCAACTGTCCCGAAAGCCGCTCCGCCTTTTTCAAAAGTATTGACGGCGATGACCGGCGAAGTTTCGGTAAGGCCGTATCCTTCCAGTACAGGTATGCGGGCAGCGGTGAACACCTTTGCCAGGCGGGGCTGAAGGGCTGCACCGCCCGAAACGATCACCCGCATGTTCCCGCCAAGTGCCGCACGCCATTTACTGAATATCAGCTTATTTGCCAGCAATAGCTGAAGCCTGTAAAAAGGATCCTTCCGGCCGTATTCGTAATGATGGCCAAGCCTGACCGCCCAGAAAAACAGTGCGCGCTTAATGCCGCGTAACTTCCGTCCTTTGTTAATGATCTTGTCATAAACCTTTTCGAGCAGCCGCGGCACGGTTGTAAGGATATGCGGGCATATCTCGCGGATGTTATCACCGATGGTGCCCATGTTTTCGGCATAATAGATCGACACGCCCAGATAATGGTAGGTATAGATGTTCATGCGCTCATATACATGGCAGAGCGGAAGATAGCTGAGCCCCCGTGAATACTGGTCGACCGGAAAGATCCTGTAAACCCCTTCAACATTGCTGAGCAGGTTATTATGCGACAACATCACCCCTTTTGGGGTTCCTGTAGTGCCTGAAGTATAGATGATGGTAACCACATCGTGGGCATTGATGGCATTTTCACGCCTCCTCACCTCTTCGGGATCGGGGTTTTCCTTTCCAAGCCCGAGAAGTTCGCCGAAATGGCTTACATCATCAATATGCTTAAAGGTATAAAGGCCCTGCAGCGATTTTACTTCAGGCAGGATATGCCGGATCTTGCGCAGCAATTCCATCCCTGCCACAAAAACGAATTTTACCCCGGCGTGGTTCAGTATATACTTGTAATCCGATTCGCTGATGGTGGGATATATGGGCACATGAACCGCCCCGATCCGGCTGACGGCCATGTCGATGAAATTCCACTCAGGCCGGTTATCGGAGATGGTGGCAATATTATCGCCCGGCTGAACGCCAAGCTTCAGAAACCCGTAACTGAGATGGTCAACAATCTCAATGTACCGGTCGATGCTGTATTTTACCCATTCGCCGTCTTCCTTCCCGGCTATAACATCCTCCTTTGGTTCAAACTTGTTCTTATAGTAGGGTAACAGATCAAAGATCCTGCTTACTTCCATCCGTTCAGGTATTGGTTAGAGATTTTTCCAGACAATAATAATAAAAATATTGAAACAATGAGATGAAAAGGCTTAGTTGAACGAATCACGCTTTACATGGTTAAATGGCTACATGGCTAAATGGTTACATGGTTACATGGTTAAATGGTTAAATGGTTAAATGGCTAAATGGTTACATGCCTGCCCCGATTTTTCGGGGGCTAAATGGTTAAATTCGTGAGACTGCCTTTTTATGAGCAAAGCGATATGAAAAGGCTTAGTCGAACGAATCCCGATTTATCGGGATGCCTGCCCCGATTTCCCGGGGGTTAAATGAATGTCATTAAGCTAATTAAGATTTAGAGCTCAAAACTCAAAACTGTTGCCAATCCATCTCTCATCACCCAATTCCAAAAAGTATTATATTTGTCACCCAACTAAATATTTATTCAAACATGAGTGTTCTCGTCAACAAGGATTCCAGAATCGTGGTACAGGGATTTACCGGTAAGGAAGGCACTTTTCATGCTTCACAGATGATCGAATACGGGACCAATGTGGTTGGAGGCGTCACGCCCGGCAAAGGCGGACAGGAGCACCTGGGCCGCCCGGTTTTCAACACGGTTTCTGATGCCGTAAAAACGGTACAGGCCAACGTCTCACTCATCTTTGTCCCGCCGGCCTTTGCCGCCGACGCCATCATGGAGGCTGCCGAAGCCGGCATAAAGGTGATCGTTTGTGTTACGGAAGGCATCCCGGTGTCAGATATGATCGGGGTGAAAGAGTACCTGAAAGATAAGGACTGCCGGCTGGTAGGTCCCAACTGCCCGGGGGTGATCACGCCGGATGAGGCCAAGGTAGGCATCATGCCCGGTTTTATCCATGAAAAGGGTGTTGTAGGCATTGTTTCCCGCTCAGGTACCCTCACCTACGAGGCCGTCGACCAGCTTACCAAGGTCGGGCTGGGCCAAACCACAGCCATTGGCATAGGCGGCGACCCCATCCTCGGCACCACCACACGCGACGCCGTTGAACTCTTCATGGACGACCCCGAAACAAAAGGCATTGTGATGATCGGTGAGATCGGCGGCAATATGGAAGCCGAAGCCGCATACTGGATAAAAGACCATGGCAGCAAACCGGTGGTCAGCTTCATTGCCGGGGCTACCGCACCCAAAGGCCGTACCATGGGACATGCAGGCGCCATCATTGGCGGTAAAGCAGATACTGCCGAAGCAAAAAAAACGATCCTGCGCGAATGCGGCATCCATGTGGTCGATTCACCGGCCGACATCGGACGGAAAATGAAGGAAGTACTGCAAAAATGAATTCTGAATTCTGAAATCTGACCATCCCTTCTGCGCCCGGCATGGCCATCATTTCTTTCCCGGATCAATCCGGGCGGCATTCGTACATGATCCCACCACCATTAAAGCTTTTCGGCCGCGGAGGCAAACCTGAAATGTAAAAAATGTCTCCTTCCGGGGTTTTCTTACCATTTTTTATAAATTTGGGGCTGGCAATAACCCCAAACTTAATAATTATGAAAAAAAAAACGCTTTTAATCATTCTGCTCTTTTTTGCTTTTTTTTCCTGCAAGGATAAGGATGACAATGCAGGATTGCTGCCCAAAAACAGGGATATCTCAGGTTTGTGGGAGTTTACACTGGTCCCGCATGAGATATATCTTGATACGGTGATCATTCACGGGCAATCGGCTGCCGACTTCGAAACCTATACTTCCATTAATGATCAGGTATATCTGTACCAGGATGGGAATGGCAATGTAGTGGGTTTCGCCGGTACATTCAAGTTTACCGGCAAAATAAGTGGCAGCAGCCTTGAACTGGCTGTTTATGCAAATCCCGACGGGTTGTATATGGCGGAGAGGCCTGTGGAAGAGATGATCAGGATGTCGGAGATAGGGCTTGAGATAGATGATTTCGGTCTGATGGAAGGCATGGGGCATTATCTGGATGATCCCTATTTCCGGGATCTCAGGGATGACCGCTATAAGGTGTTTGCCCGGAAGATCAATAACCTTGACAAATCTTTCCCGTCGATGGCAGACTTCCACAGCGAACTTTACTTAAAGGGTATAAAAGATGACATCTGTAAGGTGATCTATTCCATTACTTCCTGGGTAATTGCCAGCCTGACAGACGGCGTGGTCAGGCCAATGAGCCAGGACTGCTGGCTTCATAAGGATGGCGGGGGTTATTATGCTTTCGGGCATGAAGGCCCCGGCAGTGTATTGCCCATCCTGACCCAGGCAATCTATTATCCGCTGGAATGGTCGTGCTGCAAGGTCAGATCTTATGGATTCGAAATATCCATCGGAGGTGAGAATATCTCCTATATAGCGCTTAAACAGGCTATTCTGAGTACTTCTGTCCAGAATATTTTTAACAAGCTCGGTTTTGCCGATTTCGGGGAACTGGAAGCGGCCATGGATGCGTTTTACCAGGAATACGGTGGTTTCGGCATCAGTATTTTTTACGATACCCATACGAATAATACAGGATTATACATTAACCACGAAAAAGGCAGCGGAGCTGAAAACTCAGATCTTGTCAATGCCATGAAAGGGGCCTTTGGAAGTAATTATGTTTATGCAGGAAAAAATATCCACGATTCCTGGCACCTGCGCAGGAGCGATTTTCTGGTATGCAATACTCCGATCGTGATCTGTTATGTGATCGGAACGCATAATGTTAACTATAATTAATAATTCAGGATCCAGGCGCCCGGGAAGATGTTTTCATAGCTGTTTTTTCCCTGCTTGGCGGCATCCAGGCCGTGATAGTCGTTGATGCTCACGCGGTATTGTCCCTGGTTGTTCCTGAGAATGCTGAGCCTGGCGCCTTCCATTTTACGGTACTTTCCGGCTTCGCGCAGGGCGTCGGCTTCCGACTGGAAACTGCCGATGATGACATAGTATCGACCGGTCTTTCCGCTTATTATCGGGATATCGTCCGCAAGGCCGGGCGTTTCCTTAACCTGATCATCGCCTCCGGCATCCGGTGAACAGCGCACAGGGGCGGGGAGAGGGTCGCTGCGCTGTCCCATCCAGATCACAGCATAGTTTTTATACATGCCCACGCCCATGGCCCGCCAGCTTTTTTTCTCCCACACTTTTTTGTTCAGCAGGAAGTCGTTGGCCTCATCAATCTTCCTCCAGAAACGAAAGACCGTATCGGGACTGGCATCGAAAGCCTCAGAATAGGCGAGTTCATAGCCTTCGCCCGTATAGTTCGTGAGTTCCGATGGCTTGTTTCGGATGCAGGCCTCTTTGGGTATATACTTATTGTGGCAGCATGCCATCCAGCCGCCTTTGTCCGACCAGCTGTTCAGGCTGCAGATGCCCGTGTCGGGGTGGTTGGTGTACAGGTCGATCACATGGGTGCGTGCCACATGGCAGAGCGAGGCCGACAATGGTATCTCCTTCAGCCCGCCTGCTTTGCGATGGGCGCTGATGAGCCCGGCCAGGCGGTGCTCGTCGTCTGTCAGGCAATAGCCGTCGGGGACACCCTTTTGGCCGTAAACCGGAAAGATGAGCAATAACAGGCCCGTGGCAATAATCAGAAACTTCAGTGCTTTCATGATCCGCTATTTTAATCAAAAATACATAAAAATAGTGTAAGGTCGCCGTAATAGATCAATGTAAACGTATTAATTTTGCTGACTGTGTTTATGATATCGCGTAGCGATGATGATGATCAATTTCATACATATTCAGGCACCAAAAACTGTTACGGATAAAGTTGAAGGGCAATGCCCCATCACTTCAAAGATATTTAGTTTATATTTGAACCAGTAATCGGACAAACATGGAAAACAGGCCTACGCATGGCTTTGGCACGGCACCGGTGTTTTTTACGGCCATCTCAACGATTCTGGGTGCCATCCTCTTTCTTCGCTTCGGCTTTGCCGTGGGCACGCTGGGTTTTACAGGGGTGATCCTGATCATCCTGCTGGGGCATCTGGTGACCATCCCCACGGCCCTGGCCATATCTGAAATTGCCACCAACAGGCGTGTTGAAGGGGGCGGTGAGTATTTCATCATTTCGCGTTCCTTCGGGTTCAACATCGGCTCCGCCATCGGGCTGGCCCTTTACCTGTCGCAGGCCATCAGCGTAGCCTTTTACGTGATCGCCTTTACCGAGGCTTTCGGGTTTTTCTTCGACTGGATGCGCGAAAGCCAGGGTATCGATTTGCCAAGGCAGGCGGTGAGCATACCGGCCATGCTTATCCTTTCCTTACTGATCCTTGTTCGCGGGGCCAACCTGGGCGTGAAGGCCCTGGTTGTGATCGTACTGATCCTGGCTGCTTCACTCACCCTTTTCTTCCTTGGAAATACCGAATATGCGGCTGAGCACGGCACCCGTTTTTTCGATTTTGAATACCGCAACAGCACCCATTTCTTCATGGTCTTTGCCATTGTCTTTCCCGCCTTTACCGGTATGACGGCAGGGGTAGGGCTGTCGGGCGACCTGAAGTCGCCCCGCAGGGCCATCCCGCGCGGCACACTGCTGGCTACCCTCCTGGGCATGGTTACCTACGTCTTCATTTCCTGGAAACTCAATGTGTCGGCCAGCCCGGAGGACCTTGCCGGCGATCAGCTCATCATGGGCCGTATCGCACTATGGGGGGCATGGGTCATCCCCCTGGGGCTGGCAGCCTCCACCATCTCTTCGGCCATCGGCTCGGTGATGGTGGCGCCCCGCACCCTGCAAGCCCTGACCGCCGACAGGCTTTTTCCGCTGCACCGCCTCAACAACTTTCTCGCAAAAGGTAAAAAGGAAAACAACGAACCTTTCAACGCTTCCCTGGTCACCTGCATCATTGCCATTTTCTTTGTAACAATAGGAAATGTAAACCTGGTGGCCGAGATCATCTCCATGTTCTTCATGGTTACCTACGGCTCGATCTGCCTCATCTCATTCTTGAACCACTTCGGCTCCGACCCCTCGTACCGGCCTACCTTCCGTTCACGCTGGTATATATCGCTGCTGGGATTTCTCGTGAGCCTGTGGCTGATGTTCAAGATCAACTGGGGATATGCATTCCTTGCCATCTTTGCCATGATACTGATCTACACCGCCATCTCGTGGTACCACAAAGACAGAAAAGGTTTGGAGTCGATATTCAGGGGAGCCATCATCCAGTTGAATAAAAGGCTTCAGGTTTACCTGCAGAAGTCGGGCAGGCTGAAAAAAAGCGAAGAATGGCGTCCGGCCGCCATCTGCATTTCGGGCTCCACCTTTCAACGGGATGAGGCCTTCTTCCTGATGGAGTGGATCGCGCATAAATACGGCTTTGCCACCTATATTCACCTCATTCAGGGTTATTATTCGAAACAGACCCAGGAAGAAGCGGCAAAAATGCTGAACAAACTCGTGGAAAAGGCCGACAAGCGCAGGAACAATGTTTATGTCGACACCCTGATATCGCCTTCCTATACCTCCGCCATCGCCCAGACCATACAGCTGCCCGGTATTTCAGGGATGGATAACAACATGATGGTGTTTGAGTACGACAAGGCAATTCCATCTGATCTCGATCAGATCATCGACAACTATAACCTTGTAAAAGCCGGCAATTACGATGTTTGCATCCTGGGCAGTTCACACAAACGTTTTAATTACAAGAACGGTATCCATGTCTGGATCAGGAGTTTCGACTACGAGAATTCAAACCTCATGATATTGCTGAGCTATATCATTTCGGGGCATCCCGACTGGAAAAAGGGAAAAATCAAAATTTTTGAAATCTGCCGGGAAGAAGATCTCGAAAAGAACAGGAATTACCTGGTTGAGCTACTCAAAACAGGACGTATTCCGATCACCGAGAAGAACATACAGATCATCAAAAAAGATGAGAAAGTGAGTAGCAAGGTGCTCATCAATCAGCATTCGGCCGATGCCGGCCTTACCATCATCGGCTTCAGGGCCGAGCATGTACGCCTGCACGGTACCGCCCTCTTTGCGGATTATGATAATATTGGCGAAGTGCTGTTCGTTAATTCACACAGGCAGAAAGAGATCACTTAGTTGAACGCCGGGATTGCTTGATGCCTGCCTGCCCGCCTGAGGTGGGAAAACGGCTGAAATTTGAAGTGTTGGCAGAACGGGCTTTATCAAAACCCGGAGATGAATTACGCATAATGGGGCACCAGGTTCGGGCTGCAGGGAGAGAGGGAGAAGGGGAGACGGAGAGACGGGACAAGCTGGTTTAGTCGTTAAACCGAAAAACCATCACTGATATAACAATAAAAACCAACCCTCAAAACCCGGCACTCCTGTACTTATCGATCAGCAGGCGGGCGATGATGGCATCCCAGATGTAGTTGGGCGGGCAGTTGAGCACATCGTTGTCGGGACTGTATGATTCCCAAAAATTATGGTTTTTCCTGAGCTGGGTTTCAGCAGCCAGCAGCATCTTGTCGGCCAGTTCGGTAGCCAGATCCTCATACCCGTAATTGAGCAGCCCCCTGAACACCATATAATCCCACAGCAACCATACCGGTCCGTTCCATTTACAGCAGTAGTCCACATTGGGGCTGTACCAGGGGTCGTCGGCGGCCAGGGTGGGAACGCCGTATTTGCGCCAAAATCTGGTAGTATCCGTTAATGTTTTCACCAGCGCTGCAGCCCGGGCCTCATCGCAGGCATTGGCCCACATGGGCAGGAAGCCTATGATCTCCTGCCGGCGCAGGTCGCGGTCGAGGAAGTACCATGAATCATCCATACGGTTAATATGATAGTAAAAGCCGTCCTCTTCATGCCACATCTTCTCATTGACGAGGGCTGTCATTTTGGCAGCGTACCCATTCCAGTAATGCACATCATCCTCTAAACCAATTATATCAGCCATCTTACTTAAACAATTAATTTCATTGATGGCCATCAGGCTCAGGTCGAGGCATTCGAGCTCGTCGGAGATATCTTCCTTGTCGACATCCAGGTACCTTTCGGCCGACACCTGGAAAACGGCATTGTACCAGTCGCGCACATTTTCGATGATGCCATAGGGTCCCCATTCGAGCAGGCCGTCGCCATCGGCATCACGGTTTTCGAGCAGCCATTCCATGTAGCGGGCGCCGGAGTGGTAGGCTTCGCTGAGGAATTGACGGTCGCGGCTGATCAGGTATATTTCCAGGTTGATCCAGTTGTAGAATGGTGCCGAGGTGGTGGCCATGGTGTCGCCGTGGATCCGGCTGTAGTGCGGGTATTCGCCTCTTCCGCGCGGGCCGTGCCGGTAGGCGATAAGGCCGTCGTCGCGCTGCTGCTCCATATATACGCGCTGGCTTTCCTGCGCCGACTCAGGGTCGAGGAAGGCATAGGCCAGCATGCTCAGCGATTCATGCAGCACCTGGTGCCCGTGTCCCCAGCCCCAGAGGGGCTCGCGCGAAAACACATAGAAGTTGTGCGATGTCTTCCCCTCCGGGGGAAGCATGCAGCCCCGTGCCAGGTTGAAAGCGCCGAAATACATGATCTTCTCGGCAGCGTCCATGGCATCAAAACGCGGTACCGAAGCAAAAAGCGCCACGTTATGGTCGAGGAAGGGCTGCAGGGCAAGCATTTTCGCTTCAGCGATCTCGTCCAGCAGGGGCGGCAGATCTTCATCCGCCCCCTGCATGCCCCTGAGGTAACGCAGGCTTTTCGTCTCGCCGGGAGCCAGGCTGAACCTGAGGTGCAGGGCGATGTAACCGGCACAGCTGCTGTCTGACAGGTTCAGGCGATCGTCGCGTGTATCGCTGTAAAAATCAGTTTTGATGATGTCGTAAAAACCATCCGCAGAGCCGGCATAGGCACCGAAAGAATACGCCTCCATGCTGCTCGTGAAGACATCACACCAGTGCCGGGGATATTCCCCACCAGCGTACAAATTGCTGATCAGCCGTTTGGGACTTTCGTAATGCCTGGCCATTATGGCATTGTGATCTTCCGAAAACCCTTCCACACAGAGTGAATCCCGGTCGAATTCGATCATGGGGTAGAGCTCAACATCCAGCTTGCTGCTGCCCCGGTTGCTGATGCAGAGGTCGACCAAGGCAATCCTTGAGGAATATACCATGAAGCATTCCTGCACCTCCAGGCCCGGCCAGGGCTGGTGGCGCATGATTGCCATGTCGGGGAAGGATGCCGCAACCACGGGCGCACGGTGGTATTCCGGTATCCTGTCGACAACCACCTCGTTAATCTTCCAGGTACAGTACATGCTTCCGGATTTGTCGGAGGTATAGCTGACAGGTTTTTCGGTCGACCAGTAGTCCATTTTGTAACCTTTATCGCCATATAAACGCGAGCGCTCCATGGCAGCCGTATAGGTGGTATACAACGGATCATTGGCCAGGGCATCGATCCGCAGCCAGGGGTCGCTGATTGAGAGTTGTTGTGACCATGAACGGGAAAAGAGAAAACCGGAAAAAATGAAGATGATAAATAGAAATGTTCTCATGACGGATGACTGATTATGTGGGTTACCGAAATGCTGATAGTTTCGCGCAGCAAGATAAGGATTGTCAGAGAACTTTAATGCATACAGCCATTTCATCAGAGTGATCTGCGCCTTAAACCGCCAGTCCTGAAAAAAGATCATAATCATTGGCCGGGAGTGATGTTGCTGCTTGTGAAGGCCCAGCGTGCCGAATTACTCCGTACAGTGCCATATTGCCCTCGATGGAATCAGGGTTGCATTTAGAATATACCGGTTTAAAATATTAATATATGCACCTTGAAGTATATGTTATTTGTATCAATTCTAAATTTCATAAGAGCATATAAATGCATTTTTATTTTCGCGGTGAATACGTATATTTGACCCGATCAATTACCCAGACAATTACGAAAGAACTGATTATGGAGAACCCTTTACGATTCAAAAATTAACACTCTTCTAAGCAAACCGCATTTCTAATATTCATTTCAGCGGTTTTCATCAGGGATGATCATTGTCTGCCCAGTAATGGACACATTGCCTTTTTTGGTTGTGATGTGCTATAACATACATGGATAATATAAAATACAGCAACGTGAAAAAACAAATTTTACCCATTCGCAAAGTTTCTCGAAAAGTGTATGGCATTCGTCTGGCCATCATATCAGTTCTTTTGGTATTAAGTACCAACGCTTATACGCAAAACTGTGCCGTCAATGCAGGTGTTCCCCAAACTGTGTGTGAAAATGAAACGCTTACGCTTTATGGAGGGTTTGTCGGGGTTTCGGGAGGAGCTTTTTACTGGCTGCAGATATCGGGCCCTTCGGTTATTATTGACGATCCCGGAGCACAGGTTACCACGGTGACCGGTATTTCAGGCCCCAGTACACTGGGCTTCCGTTTTTATGGTCTTTGCGGAGACGGATCGATTGTATATGATGAAGTTACGCATACCATTCTGCCCATTACCCATGCGGATGCAGGCCCTGACCAGTCGTCGTGCCCGGGAGCAAATGTGATCACGATGGCCGCAAATACACCTGCGGCGCTTGAAAGCGGCTCATGGTCTTTTGTCGGCAATAACCGTGGGATTACCATCAATGATCCATCCGATCCCACGACTACCCTCACCCTTAGCGAGACCAGTTATGGTACCGCGACGATGGTATGGACCATTTCTTCCGCAAGTTGTTCATCAGCGGACACTGTTTTTGTCACCAACTGCGGCGGCGAGGATCCTGTGGATGCAAACAGGGGAGGAGCCAATA
>CAYOLA010000102.1:0-3431 GCA_964404735.1 uncultured Bacteroidales bacterium | reverse complement strand
AACGGGCTGAAGGACTGGGAATGTAAAAACCTGGAGCCCGACTATGCCCAGATCACCATCATGGATGACGACACCGACGCCGCAACAGACTATTTCCCGCAGGTATTCCGCATCAACGGCCACCTGTATACCCAGAACATAAAACTGGATGTTGGCAATTATACGGTAACCAATTTTATTTTATGGGATGATGGCAATACCCCGGATGGTGCCCTGCCGGATTATGATCCGGAAAACGGGGATCCATATGGGGATGACCAGATCGTAATGGGTGCGCCACAATCGAATTCACTTTATTATCCTTATGTGACAAAGGCATTGAATTTGCCAATTGTGGTAAACGCATTCGAAAAAGCTGAGTATGAATTAGATGTTTTGTGTTTTCAGGAAACTGATTACACTGCATTTGGCTTTACCTGGTTTGCCATTAACGAGATCGTGATCAGGGAGCAGTGCTTCTTTGGCGATATCTGCATCAAGGATATTGCCGGTTACAGCATGCAAACTTCTCCCTATCTGAACCAGACTTCTGGAATCCAACTGGATATGCCGGCCATTGTTGAACTGCATGTTTATACCCTTGATGATGAAGGAGATCCTGTTTATGTTCATGGCAGCCCCTTCACCAATGCCAATTCTGCCGCAAACTGGGGCGTAGGCGCACCGGTCTGTATACAGTATCCCGACCGTCTGGATATTGAGGAAACATTTTATGTAGACCTCTACATTGCAGTAAAGTGTGGTGATGCATTTCCATTCAAGTATTTCCATACCTGGTCCTTTATGGATGACCAGGTAATACCGAATGGAGGGGATGGCATTGTTGAGTTTGTGCTTGGCCAATGCAACTTGAGTGGGACCGACCTGCAACTGGCACCTTACCAGGACATCCCGACCATGGCCAACATATCTATCGGTTACCCCGGCGACCCCGGTTACTGGGACATTACCGTGAATACGGTCAGCCCTCCGGGAAGCTACGAGCTCATGCCCGGACTGCACTTCGGTTTCTGCGGTGACGTATATACCACCATTACCTCCCCGCAAACCTTTGATGCTTATGTATATCCTTCACTTTACGACAACGACTGGCCGGCAGGCATGCCTTTCGACCTCAGCGAGATCGCCACGGTGAACTGGATATTCAATAACCTCGACCTCTTTGGCATGGACATCATGAACCTGACCAGTGCCCAGGGCGACGATCTGCAGGATGCCATCTGGTATCTGCTGAACGACGGCTACGGGGTGCCGAACGCCATTGCCACTGCCGCTGCCGGCCAAACCAACTTCCAGCCCCTGCCGGGCGGATGGGCCGCAGTATGTTTTGTGAAAGACGACAACCCGCAGGCACACCAACTGCTCTTTGTTGTTGTTGATCCCTAATCAATAACCCGAATTTAATATCCCGGGAAGCGGCTGATGCCGCTTCCCGGTTTTTCAATGAATAACATTTTTAAAAACAAGAACATGCAGTATCTCCGTTGCAGTATCATCAATCTGAAGCGCATTTCGCTTATCATTCTGTTTTCGGGCCTTTTCGCTTCCGGTGCCCTGGCCCAGGTTGCCATCAACGACGACGGCAGCGAGCCCAACGGCAACGCCATCCTGCACATCGACGTGGCGGCCAAAGACAAGGGCATCATCATTCCCCGCCTCACAGAGGCCCAGCGCAATGCCATGTCGCTTGGCGCAGACGATGAAGGCCTCACTGTATATGATACCGGTACCAAGAGCTACTGGCTCTGGGACGGCATACAGTGGGGCAACTTCAACACCGCGCCCGAACGCAGGGTGGGAGAGGTGTACGAGGGCGGCTTCATCTTCTGGGTGGATGCCTCCGGAAAGCATGGCCTCATGGCCAGCCTCGACGACCTTGACGGCGGCACTGGTGTAACCTGGAGCAATGTGGGCAGCAGCAGCGCCGGCAGCGGGGCACAAAGCATGACCGACGGCACATCCAATACCGATGCCATCATTGCGCAGGCAGGACACAGCAGCAGCGCCGCCAGGCTCTGCGCCGACTACAACGGCGGCGGGCATACCGACTGGTACCTGCCCTCGGCCAGGGAACTGGTCATGCTCTTCAGCTGCGACGCCATCCTCAACGATCTGCTCGAAAATGACGGTGACCCGGCCACCAACGGCCTTAAAACACAATTCGTATCGCCCTTTTTCAGCAGGTACTGGAGCTCCACCGAATACGACAACGACGAGGCCCTGCACTTCCTCGGCATCAACAGTTATGTGCAGCGCTTTTCAAAGTCGGGCGTGTGCGGCGTACGTGCCGTGCGGAAGTTCTGACACGGCCCCGCTTTATTTTTTCCGGTTTCCGGAAAAACTTCTCCGTAACTTATAAAAGCCCTTCAACCTGCCTTCCCGGCCACAGCTCCGGCGATACGGGAATACGCGTGCCGGGACCTGCCTGGCCGCTCTCTTTCCGGAGAGTAATTACAGGTAGCCGGTTACCGGGGCATGGATGTCAAAATGCTGCAAGCCGGCCACATCACCGCCGCCCTGGATGCCGGGATGCTGAGGCAGCATATCCTCAATGCCATTGTGCTGATCGGGAAGGAAAAATCTTCATATTAGCTGGCATAAGGAGGAGACGTACAAAGAATTGAAAATCGTTTTACCGGAACTTATTTTTGAAAGGGCGCAGGGTTTAATGTTGGAGCGCGTGAACCCATCATGAATGTTATTACTTGAGCAAGCTTATTTAATACTTCTGTATTTGCCGGGTGTCTTTGGGAAACCTTTAATAATCAATGGCAACCTTCATTTTTTTTAGAGATTTTTAATTGTCTACTGATTTTATATGTTTCTGTTTTATTGTACCCCTTACAGTATGCCTGCTGTCATGTTACGATGCAGTGTTTTTTTGGTCTTTGAGAATCGTGGATCAGCAATGCCTGCATCAAAATTTTTTTCGGAATAACCCACGATTTTATTGATGTTTTTCCGGCCAATGATTTCAATGGCTTCAAGCTTATGCTCATAGCATGTTTTCTTCCAGCTAGCTTTCATCAGTACGACCGCAAACTCGATAAAAAACAGGAAAACAGTTAAAAGCAAGTATATCGCAAGCATAAATTCATCGGTTATTACAAGATCGAAAAGCGCCTTGATCCTGAGGAGCAGCGCGTGATTATTGAAGGAGTCTTCAATCCCGGCCGCGATCAATGCTTTTTCCGAGTCGAGCCTGCTTGTCATCATTTTCAGTTCTTCATCAGACTGCCTGTAACTTGCCTCCAGTTGTGCGGCAATTTCCTGTTTCATCCTGGTAATGCCTGAAACACCAATCCGGCCGCTGCCACCTGTGCCATCGGCCTCTTTCCTGGCCTCATCCAGTGCCTGATACCATGCTGCAAGTTTTTCATCGACAATGAGAGATTGGGCACGAATGGCGTGCGAGTGGAGGGAATCAGCCA
>CAYOLA010000101.1:0-11045 GCA_964404735.1 uncultured Bacteroidales bacterium | reverse complement strand
AGGGGGAAAAGGGGGTTGGGGGGTAAAGGGGGTGAGGTACAAGAAAATAACGAAAAACTGACAATTGACAACACCGAATCGACAATCTTCCGCGCAGCGGAAGCGCTCGTTGGTGGGGTTTTGTTTAATTGCAAAACGATATCGATAAACAATATAGCGGTCAAAATGTTTAAAAGGCATGAAAATCCTGTTAACCGGAGTTACCGGATATATTGGACGAAGGCTGCTTCCGGTCCTGCTAAATGACGGACATGAGGTGGTATGTGCCGTGCGCGACCGAAAACGCTTCGACACTTCACCATATCAAGGCAAGCCGGTTACGCTTGTGGAGGCCAACTTTCTGGATCCCAAAAGCCTGTTTGACATCCCCGGCGACATTGATGCAGCCTATTACCTGATCCATTCCATGTCGGCTTCGGTCGACAAATTTGAGGAATTGGAAAAGAAATGCGCACATAATTTCCGTGACCGGATCAATGAAACACAGGCCAAACAGGTGATATATCTCAGCGGCATTGTAAATGAGGAGAAGCTATCCGACCACCTCAGGTCAAGAAAGAGTGTTGAAGACATTCTTTTGTCGGGCCGGTTCAGCCTTACCACCCTCAGGGCAGGTATCATCGTGGGATCAGGCAGCGCCTCCTTCGAGATCATCCGCGATCTGGTGGAAAAGCTGCCGGTGATGGTGGCACCGAAATGGGTAAATACCCGCTCGCAGCCTATCGCCATCAGCAATGTGCTGCAATTGCTGAAGGGTGTGCTGTCACTGGAGGAAGCCTATAACAATGCTTATGACATTGGCGGACCGGAAATACTTACCTACAGGCAGATGCTGCTGCAGTTTGCCCAAATACGAAAATTACGCCGCGCCATCATCAACGTGCCCGTAATGACCCCAAGGCTTTCGTCGTACTGGCTGTATTTCGTCACCTCAACATCTTATAAATTGGCCATTAATCTGGTCGACAGCATGAAAGTGGAGATCATCTGCCGCCCGAATGACCTTCATGAAAAACTGAATATAGAATTGCTATCCTACAAAGATGCCGTCAGGCAGGCATTTAACGTGATCGGACAGCAGGGAGTGCTTTCCAGCTGGACAGATGCCCTGACCGGACACGCCCTCGAAAGCGGGGTAAACAGATTGCTGGTTGTCCCCTCATACGGATGCTTCAGGGATGAACGCAGTTGCGCGGTGATGGATGAGGACAAGACACTCGACAGGATATGGTCAATCGGAGGTGAGAACGGATGGTATTATGCCAACTGGCTATGGGAGATCAGGGGGTTCATCGACAAGTTGACGGGAGGCGTGGGGCTCCGGCGCGGCCGAAAAAACAGCACAACCATATCGGCAGGTGAGAGCCTCGACTTCTGGCGTGTGTTATATGCTTCGAGAAGCGACAAACGCCTGTTGCTCTATGCCGAAATGAGGCTTCCGGGTGAGGCCTGGCTGGAGTTCAGCATCAGGGACAACAGCCTGTACCAGACAGCTACTTTTCGCCCGCAGGGCCTATGGGGAAGAATATACTGGTTTATGGTACTCCCTTTCCATCATATCATCTTCAGAGGAATGGTTAAACGAATAGCAGTGTAAAGTTATGGCAGTATACCAGTTTAGGACAGAACAGATAATACCGGCAGGAATTGAAGAGGTGTGGGACTTCATCTCTTCGCCCGGCAACCTCAAAAATATCACCCCCCCGCACATGGGCTTCGACATCACCTCCGGTGAGCTGCCGGAAAAGATGTACCCCGGCATGATCATCACTTACAGGGTAAGTCCTTTCAGGGGTGTTAAAATGAATTGGGTTACGGAGATCACCCATGTCAGGGAAAAGGAATATTTTGTGGATGAACAGCGCGTAGGCCCCTACGCCATGTGGCACCACGAACACCATCTCGAAGCGGTTGAAGGCGGGGTAATGATGAGGGATGTCATCACTTACAGGCCTCCGCTGGGTTTCCTTGGCGCCCTGGCCAACCGCCTGTTCATCAGGAAGCAGCTCGACGGCATCTTCGAATACCGCAGGAAGGCTTTGGAAACTATATTCCCCCCGCTGGCGGGGATCTCCTGATTCGTGCCATGGAGGAACCTGCGGGTGCCGGGAGGTTCGGAAAGACGGCAATATACAAAATACAATATACAATATACAAAATGAAATATAATCTTCCGCGCAGCGGAAGTGCCCTGCCGGCAGCATAAATACATTTTCTCAGAAAAACTCCCGGATTTTTCATATCTTTATGAGGAATAATGAACATTCCCGGCTCCATAACTGTATAAATGAAATGATCTGTTATCCCCAACGGTATTATTGTAAGCTGCAATGAAACAACTGTATAACCGAATCGCCTACCATACCAGCGCCTTGGTTACCAGGACCTACTCCACCTCATTTTCCATGGCTGTGAGGATGCTGCCTGCCGAACAGCGAAAGGCCATTTACAGCATCTATGGCTTTGTGAGGTTTGCCGATGAGATCGTCGATACTTTCCTTGACAATGACCGTGAACTGCTGCTTAACAATTTTGAGCGCGACCTGCAGGAGGCGATGGACAACCAAATCAGCCTCAATCCGATATTGCATGCGTTTGCCGGCACGGTAAAAAAATACCACATCCCGCAGGAACATATCAATGCTTTTTTGAAAAGCATGCGGGCCGACCTGGTCAAGCAGGAATACAAAAGCAACGAGGAAACCATGGAATATATCCATGGCTCGGCCGAGGTGGTCGGATTGATGTGCCTGAAAATATTCGTTAACGGCGACAAGCAATATTACCATGAACTCGAAATGCCGGCCATGAAACTGGGCTCGGCCTTTCAGAAGATCAATTTCTTACGCGACCTGAAAGCCGACAGGGAACTGCTGCATCGATCCTATTTCCCTGAATTGGCCGACAGCCCGCTCAATGAGGAGATCAAGGCAAGGCTCCTTGCCGGCATTGAATCGGAATTTCGCGAAGCCAGGGCCGGCATCGGCAGGCTCCCGGGCCGGACAAGGCTGGCCGTGCTGGTCGCCTACCTGTATTATATGCAGTTGCTGCGCAAGATCAGGAAAAAACCTGCCACCACCATCATGGATCAGCGGATCAGCGTGGGCAGACCAAAAAAACTCCTCCTGCTTGCCAAAGCGGCGGCAATTTATAAACTCAGGCTCAACTGACAGGGCCTGGCAATTGTTTTATTGTTTCATAAAAATGACGGTATACCGGGAATTTGTGCAAGGCCTCAGGCCGCGGAGCGAAAAAGCTTCGAGGTTCATCCTGATCTTTTATCTGGTCGGGCTGGCGGGGTTCATGATCCCTGCCACGCAGGATATCTTCATATGCCTGACCAAATGGGCGCTGCTGCTGAACTTTATTCTCCTGATGTGGTTCCACGAAGCTGCCGTCAACAGAAAAACCCTTGCGGTTTTTGGATTTATCATCCTTGCGGGGATCGCGGTAGAGATCATCGGGGTAAGAACCGGCCTGATCTTCGGAAGCTACACCTACGGCGGCGGACTCGGGATCAAGGTATTCGACACGCCGCTGCTGATCGGGATAAACTGGCTGATGCTGACCTACTGCTTCGCCTCCATCCTTCAGCCACTGAAAATGCCAGCAGTCCTGAAAGTTTTTCCGGCTGCCGCAGGCATGGTAGTCTACGACCTGGTGATGGAACAAACCGCCCCCATGCTGCAGATGTGGACATGGGAAGGCGGGAACATCCCGCTTCGGAACTACCTGGCCTGGTTTGTAACCGCCCTCATCTTCCAGTCGCTGATGATGGGAAGCAGGATAATCCTGAAGAACAAACTGGCTGTGATCATCCTGCTCTGCCAGTTCGCTTTCTTCTTTATTCTCATGATCTATAAAATTCTTTTGCCATGATCATCAGGGCCCGGCACCATCCGGTCATATCGCCGTTTTTTACCCGTTACGCGAAACGCAGGATAAAAAAGCGCTTTCACAGGGTCGTCATACAGGGTGAATACCGGGATAAGAAGCTGCCCCTGCTGCTCGTGGCCAACCATATGAGCTGGTGGGATGGTTTATGGCTCAACTACCTCAATGCAGAGGTATTCAGGAAAAAATTCCACTTTATGATGCTCGAAGAACAACTGCGAAAGCATTGGTATTTCAGGCATACCGGAGGGTTTTCGGTTAAAAGGGGTACACGAAGCGTGATGGAGACCATGGCATATGCCGCCGAACTGCTATCCGACAACGGCAATCTCGTGCTCATGTTCCCCCAGGGAGAGATACAAAGCCTGTACACTGTTGAATATCGCTTCGAAAATGGCATAGGACATATCCTTTCCCGGACGAAGGGCGAGGTGCAGCTCATCTTTGCCGCCAATCTTATTGAGTATTTCTCAAACCCGAAGCCCAGCCTATTCACGTACCTGGAAGAATATAGCGGCAACAAAAACAATATGGCAGATATTGAGTCGGCCTATAACGGCTTTTATCAAGCCTGCATCAGCAATAACCGGCAAATGAAAGAGATATGATCACCTTTATAGCCATCTTTGTTATTGCTTTTGCTTCGCTGCAACTCCTGCTGGCGCTGGTCAATGTCGTTTTCCGTGAACGGATGCGGCATGGCGCCCCGGGCGAAGGCCTGGTTTCGGTGCTCATCCCCGCCCGCAATGAAGAAAAAAACATTGCCAACATCATGGGTGATGTACTATCACAGGATCACGATGATTTCGAGCTGATCGTTTGTGATGACCAGAGCGACGACAATACGGCTGCCATCGTTGAAGAATATGCGGCAGGCGACGGACGCATCCGGCTCATACGAACAAGGGAACTTCCGCAGGGATGGCTGGGCAAGAACCATGCCTGCCATACCCTTGCGCAGGAAGCGAAAGGCAAATATCTTCTCTTTCTCGATGCCGATGTCCGCATCGGCAGCGACATCATCGGGCAGGCCATTGCCCATGCTGAACGCCACGGACTCGCCCTCATCTCCATCTTCCCGCGGCAGGTCATGAAAAGCTTTGGCGAAAAGATCACCGTGCCCCTCATGAATTACATCCTGCTCACACTCCTGCCCCTGATCCTGGTCAGGATATCGCCAAGGCCTTCCCTGTCGGCTGCAAACGGACAGTTCATGTTTTTCGCGGCAGCGGAATATAAAAAACGGCATCCCCACCGGGTCATGAAAAACAACCCGGTTGAAGACATCGGCATCGCCCGGTATTATAAAAGGACAGGGCTGAAGATCTCCTGCCAGGCCGGCGACAGCCGGGTCAGTTGCAGGATGTACCGGGGATTCAGGGAGGCGGTACAGGGTTTCTCGAGAAATGTGATCATGTTCTTTGGAGGATCCTTTATCCTTGCCCTGCTGTTCTGGGCGATTACAACCGCAGCTATTGCATTCATCCCCTACGGGCCCGGCTGGCCCTGGTTTTTCACCTGCCTGGCCATCATTTATGGCTGCAGGGCCCTTGTAAGCATCGGCGGACGCCAGCATATTGCGGAGAACATGATATACCTGCCCGTACAGCAAGTTGTTCTGGGAATATTCATCCTGCAGGCAATACGCAACAAAATAAGAAAGGAATTATACTGGAAAGGCAGGGTCATCCGAACCTGAATGATATCAGTACTATTAAAAACGTAAAAATAAAAAAATGAGCAAAAGCGTGATCATAGCGGGTGCAGGCATGGGCGGGCTGGCCACGGCCATGCGCCTGGTAAGCCGGGGATACAAGGTACACCTGATCGAAAAGAATGCACAGGCCGGCGGAAGGCTGAACCAGCTTAAAAAGGACGGCTTTACCTTCGATACCGGGCCCAGCTTCTTCAGCATGTCATATGAGTTCGCCGAATTCGCCCGCGACTGCAACATCGAGCTTCCTTTTGAATTTATTGAACTGGACCCGCTCTACGCCGTGAACTTCAGCGGCAGCCCCAAAACGTACCTGCTCCACAAGGACCTTGGCAAGCTGGCAAAACAATTCGAAGAGCAGGAGCCCGACTTCAGGGAAAAGATGGATAAGTATCTCGAAAAGTGCGGCAGACTGTTCCACGACACCATCGACGTGGTGGTGAAACGCAACTTCGATTCCATGCTTTCCTATCTGCGTTCGCTTATGCAGGTGAACCCCGCCCACCTGCCGGTGCTTGCCAGGAAGTTCAACAAGCAGGTGAACCGCTATTTCGACTCCACGGATGCCAGGCGCATCATCTCCCTGGTGGCCTTCTTCCTGGGCCGTACGCCTTTCGACACCCCGGCCATCTACACCCTGCTGTCGTATACCGAATTCCGGCACGACGGCTATTATAATGTAAAGGGGGGCATGTACAGGATCGTGGAGGGGCTGGTGGGCGAACTTGAGAAAAAAGGCGTGCAGTTTACCTATAACACGGAGATCGTGGACTTTGAGGGCGATGGCGACAGGCTGCTTGCGCTGGTCGACAGCCAGGGGAAGAAGTGGGAGGCCGATATCTTCGTGGCCAATGCCGATGCGGCGGTTTTCAGGGGCAGCGTATTAAAGCGAAAAGCCTTTTCAGGCAGGAAACTCGACCGGAAGGAATGGACCATGGGGTACCTGACCATCTACCTTGGCATCAGGGGCAAACTCCCCAATGTACATCATCATAATTATTTCCTGGGTGATAACTTCGACGAATATGCCAGGGATGTTTACAAAAACCCGGGCACCCTGCAAAAGCCCTATTATTACGTAAATGTCCTCTCGAAACACAATCAGGATTGCGCCCCCGAAGGCTGCGAAAGCGTGTTCATCGTATGCCCGGTGCCCGACCTGCGTTACAAGCCCGACTGGAGCGACCGGGACATCATTGTTGACAGCATCATCGACGACCTGTCGGTAAGGATCGGGAAAGACATCAGGCCCGCCATTATCTCGAGGACCGTTTACACACCCGAAGACTGGCAGCAGCAGTTCAACCTGCACCGTGGCAGCGGGCTGGGGCTGTCGCACAATCTTTGGCAGATCGGCCCGCTGCGGCCACACAACTACGACGAGAAGTTCGGGAACCTTTTTTATGTTGGTGCATCCACAGTACCGGGTGCCGGCATCCCCATGGCGGTGATCAGCTCAAAGCTTGCCTTTGAGCGGATCGATAAACTGGTTTAAGGCATGATGCATTAGGCCGGGGTTTTCCTCAGTCGCTGGCTCATTCGGAATGACAGAGGGCTTGCACAAAAGGGAAAAAGGGCATCATGTTATCCCGACCCCGGGCAATCGGTAAAGGAACCCCTTGCTTCCGCTGTGCGGAAAATTGTTAATATTTCCTGTAAAGGCTTATGCTTCTGATCGTAGTACCTCGTACGCAATGCATTGTACCCGTCCTGTTGGTTGTTTTTAAGATCCGTTGCCTGATATCTGACGTTCCCTGCAGGCATACTGCTTTTCAGACATGCGACCCCGCAGGACCGGGCCTGCAAGCCGGCTTTCTTCAAAAAGACCACGATGCCGGAGGCATGGCATATCATTAGCTCCTGCTTTCCAACGTTCACAGACGACAGCGGAGGGGTCGAATATTTTTCTATCCGGCATCTTAAAAAACAATCCATCAAAACTACCCTGCTGAAATGCATGAACAAGCTTACCGACCTGTACAGGGAACTGAAGGTAAGCGGGAGCATTTTCATTGAAAATGACGACATCCTCAATTCCCGGCAAAACATCCCCGCTATCCGGCAAAAAATGGGATTGCTTTCGCAGCCCCCCTACTGCCTTCCACTGTTCATCTATAAGAATGTTGTATATGGCCTGAGGCTGAAAGGCATCCGCGACAGGGCGCTGACAGCCTATATTGTTGAAAAACATCTTCGCGAGGCCGGTCTCTGGGATGAGGTAAAGGACCGCCTTTACAGCCCTGCCTCCAGCCTGTCGATCGGACAGCAGCAGCGGCTTTGCCTGGCCAGGGGGCTGGCCGTGAAACCGAGCATCATCCTTGCCGACGAACCCACATCCGCCCTCGACCCCATCTCCGGCAGGATCATCGAAAACCTCTTTACGGAAATGAAAAGGCAATATACCATCATCCTTGTAACACACATCATGCGACAGGCGGTAAGGATGGCCGACCACGTGGTTTTTATGTATTACGGTGAGATCATTGAAGAAGGCAAACCAAAAGCGTTGTTCCGTAATCCGCAAACGGAAAAACTCAGGAAATACATTCTTGAAGGAAATTGATATATTTGTCCCTTAGCAACACCTAAATACCAAATAATGAAAAGATTTACTGCAATTTCCGTATTATCCCTTCTCATGGCATTGCCGCTTGTTTCATGGTCGCAGTTCAGGGTATCGGCCGAATTACGACCCCGTTTCGAGATGAACATGGGTGCCGGCTCCCCCCTGCCCGACTCATTAAACGCACAGTATTATGTTACGCAACGCACGCGCCTGAACTTTGACTTTACCCGCGAAAAATACCAGCTCAGGCTAAGTTTGCAGGATGTAAGGCTGTGGGGCGACGGCGACATTTATTCCGCCACGGGCGTATTCGGATCCAACAACGGCGTTGATATCAAGGAAGCATGGTTCAGGCTGAATATCGGACGGCACAGCGCCCTGAAGATCGGCCGGCAGGAGCTCAAACTCGATGATCAGCGCCTCATCGCCGGCAGGAACTGGAACCAGTTCGGGATATCCTATGATGCACTCGTTTACCAGTTCGGGAAGAACGACTGGGATATCAACCTTGCCCTCTCATACAATAACCTGATGAACAGGAACAACGGGAGAACCATTTATGAAAGTGATTTCTTTGGCAATACCAACCTGATCAAAACACTGAATTACCTGCACATCAGGAAAAAGTTCAATAATAACCTGACTGCCTCCGCCATGGCCATCGCCTCCGGCTTCCGGAAAACTGACAACCCGGGCGTTATTTACATCACAGGTACCTACGGATTCCGGACAAAATATACGCTGAAGCACTTCGACCTGAGCGGCGAAATTTACCTTCAAAACGGTAAAGCGCAATCAGGCAAAGATGTTTCGGCCTATATGCTTGCCCTGCACCCGGGTGTGAAATTTGGTGATTTCAGGCTGGGAATTGGCGGTGAATATTTGTCGGGGGATGATGCACGCAACGACAATTATTCGGAAAAGGAAAGGACCTTCAACACGCTTTACGGGGCGGTATATAAATTCAACGGTTACATGAATTATTATTCATATAAAAAATCAAGTACTGCCAACGGAGGACTGATCGACATTTATCCGAACCTTGCCTATCGCATAAACGAAAAGCACAGCCTCAGCGCATATTATCATTTTTTCAGCCTGGCAGGGCCTGTGCTGATAAGCAACGAAGTTATCGACGACAAAGACCTGGGATCGGAACTTGATCTGGTGTATGTTTACCGGGTAATGCCCGAGCTCACTGTTCAGGCAGGTTTTTCGCGATACTTCACCAGCAGCACACTCGAAAAGGTGAAGAAAGTTTCCGGAAGCCCCATACATACTCCCTATTGGGCCTATGTCATGCTGACCTTTACGCCTGAGCTGTTTAACACAAAATAGCATTGGGGCGGGCATTCATCACCGGATTGTTTATCTTTATCCCAAAAATACGATAAACGATGATCCTTATTGCCGACAGCGGTTCAACCACCACAAGCTGGGCGCTGCTCAGCGGCCGGAATGCCGACATACACCCGAGCAGGGGTTTTAACCCTTATTACATGGATGCTTCCGTAATAGAGGGGATACTTGACAAGGAGCTGATCCCTGCCATCGGGCTGCCTGCCGTCGAAAAAGTCTTTTATTATGGCTCAGGCTGTTCCACCGACAGGAATTGCGAGGTGGTTCGCAAGGCCATTGCCGGGAAGTTCCCCGATGCCGAAATTGAAGTCGAGCACGACCTGCTGGGCGCTGCCCGTGCATTGCTGGGCCGGCATGAAGGCATTGCATGCATACTGGGCACCGGCTCCAACTCCTGTTACTACGACGGAAAAAGGATTACGCATAACGTCCCCTCACTGGGTTACCTGTTCGGCGACGAAGGCAGCGGCGCCCATATCGGCATCCGTTTCCTGCAGGCTGTGATGAGAGGCAACCTGCCTGTGGAAATCAGCAAGGCTTTCGACGAAACATATCATTATAAGCTCGAAGACATCCTTGGAAAGGTATACGGCAATGACAATCCGGGCGGATTCCTGGGCTCATTCACGCATTTCATGGCAAAATTTGAACATATAGATGCCATCAGAGAGATCATCCTTTCATCATTCAATGCGTTCTTTACCGAAAACGTGGCCCGCTACCCGGGTTATAAGATGATCCCGGTCAGTTTCACGGGCTCGGTAGCCTTTCATTTCAGGCATCTGCTCAGCGAATCCGCCTTTGAGCAGGGAATTTCCATTGGCACGATTGAAAAGGAACCCATGGAAGGACTGATCCGTTACCACCAGGAACTGTAAATTTCGTCAGGAATGCTCTTCATGAATTGCCGATTCCCTGCCCGCGCAGGAAATCGATCACCCGCTGATCTTCATCAGGGCCGAACCATTTGATATCCTGATCTCTTTTAAACCAGGTCAGCTGCCTTTTGGCATAACGGCGTGTATTGGTTTTAATGTTCTCTACCGCCTGTGCAAGTGTCAGCTCCCTGTCGAAACAGGCAAACAACTCTTTGTATCCAACCGTATTCAGGGCATTAAAACTGCGATAAGGAAGCAGTGCGCGCACCTCGTCAAGCAGTCCTTTCTCCATCATCTTTTCCACACGCGCATCGATCTTTTTGAACAAGATGTCACGTTCGGTATTCAGGCCTATGCGGGTAATTTTAAACGGCCTTGGCTTGGTCAGGTTTTTGCGCAAGGAACTGTATGTCATCCCGCTTTGGAGGCAAACCTCCAGGGCGCGCAGCACCCTTTTCGGATTGTTGAGGTCGGCAAGGGCATGGTATTCAGGATCGAGCGCAAGGAGTTTATCAGCCATAAAATCCAGCCCCTTTTCCTTTAATTCACCTTTCAGGCTGTTTCGCAAAACAGGGTCGTAATCGGGCAATTCGTCAATGCCCTTGCAAACGGCATCGATATAAAGCCCGGAACC
>CAYOLA010000100.1:0-2392 GCA_964404735.1 uncultured Bacteroidales bacterium | reverse complement strand
ATCGGACAGGAGGAAGCCAAAAGGGTGCTTTCGGTAGCCGTATACAATCATTATAAAAGGATTACCCAGCCCCCTTCAAAAAAAGGGGAAGAGGAAATTGAAATTGAAAAATCCAATATTCTCATCGTAGGTGAAACAGGCACCGGCAAAACCCTTCTTGCCAGGACCATCGCCCGCATGCTGCATGTACCTTTCTGCATTGCCGACGCCACGGTACTGACCGAGGCCGGTTATGTGGGTGAAGATGTGGAAAGCATTCTTTCGCGCTTGCTGCAGGCAGCCGACTATAATGTTCCGGCTGCAGAAAAGGGGATCATCTTCATCGACGAACTTGACAAGATCGCACGCAAGAGCGACAACCCCAGCATTACCCGCGACGTGTCGGGCGAAGGCGTACAACAGGCCCTGCTCAAGTTGCTCGAAGGCGCCGACGTGAACGTTCCCCCGCAGGGCGGCCGCAAACACCCCGAACAAAAGATGATACAGGTGAACACACGCGATATCCTGTTTATTGCGGGCGGGGCTTTCAACGCCATTGAAAAGATCATCGGGTCAAGGCTGCAGACAAACATGATCGGATATAGTTTCGATAAGGAAAAAGACAAGATCGACAAGGAAAACATTTTGCAGTATATCGCCCCCGGCGACCTGAAAACCTTCGGCCTCATCCCCGAAATTGTTGGACGGCTCCCGGTGCTTACCTTCCTGAACCCCCTCGATAAACCCGCACTCAGGAAAATACTGACCCAACCAAAAAACTCACTGGTCAAGCAGTTCATTAAACTCTTCGCCATGGATAATATCAACCTTTCCTTCGACGAAAAAGCCCTCGACTATATGGTTGATAAAGCGGTGGAGTTCAAGCTCGGGGCACGCGGATTGCGTTCCATCATGGAAGCCATCCTCACCGATGCCATGTTCGACCTTCCTTCGGAGGGAAACATCACCGACCTGCGGATCACCAGGGAATATGCACAACAGAAGATCGGCAAAGCAAGCATCTCCAAACTCAAGGTAGCCTGATCCGTTTACACGCATCCCCACCTTTCACTATCTTTATGCCCGTCTTCGGCATGAAAATTGCCATAAACAGGATCGATGAAAAAACTCATCATACTAATCCCCTTCATCCTGCTGATGCATCCATGCATGCTTGCGCAGGAAAAGCAGGGCGGACGCATTGTAGTGTCGGCCAGGCTTTACGATGGTGATACCATCCCGGTGATCGGCCTGCGTGAGGTAAGCATTTATTCGCTCAGGCCCTTTAAAAACAAAAGGGAGGCCCGGCAAATGACAAGGCTGATACGAAATGTGAAGGCTGCCTATCCCTATGCCCGCCTGGCAGGGATCAAACTGCAGGAATATGAAAGCATACTGGCCGGCATCGACAATGAAAAGGAAAGAAAAAAGATCATGAAACAAGCTGAACAGGAACTGGAGGAACAGTTCGGCGATGACCTGCGCAACCTCACCTTTACCCAGGGAAAAATTCTCATTAAGCTCGTTTACCGCGAAACCGGTGCCTCATCCTATGAACTGGTTGCTGAATTACGCGGAAAGTTCAGGGCTTTCTTCTGGCAGGCCTTTGCCAGGATATTCGGTTTCAACCTGAAAGACGGCTATTTCCCCGATGGGGAAGATGCAGAAATTGAATTTATTGTAAGGATGATCGAAGCCGGGCAGATCTGACCTATTTCCCCCTGCCCTGCAAAACAATCAGGGCAGTATAAATAAGAATCTTAACATCCATGGCCAGCGACATGTTCTCGATATACAGCAGGTCGTACTTCAAACGCTCGATCATTTCATCAACATTGGAGGCATAACCGTATTTCACCTGCCCCCAGGAAGTGATCCCCGGCTTCACCTTGTGCAAAAGCCGGTAATGGGGCGCCTTTTTAACGATCTGATCAATGTAATACTGACGCTCGGGACGGGGGCCCACCAGCGACATGTCGCCTTTGAGCACGGTATAGAACTGAGGTGTTTCATCCAACCTGACCTTGCGAAGAAACTTGCCGAAACGGGTAATCCGCGGGTCATCGTCAGACGACAACTGAGGACCGGATCGTTCGGCATCCTTATACATCGTCCTGAATTTATGCATGTGAAAAGGAACACCGTTGAGGCCAATTCGTTCCTGCGAATAAAAAACAGGCCCCCGGGAAGTGAACTTCACCCCCAGGGCAACAAAAATATATACCGGAATGAGCAGGATCATGGCAATGAGCGACACCACAATGTCGATCAAACGCTTTATGGATTGTTGCCAGACCGGCATCAGATCAGGGGTGATCTGTATGAGGGGCGTATGAAAAACCGAGCTCATCTTTACCGAACCGAGCAGGATGTCCTGCATGTCGGGGATAACCTTGATCAGCACATTTGTGTC
>CAYOLA010000099.1:0-4267 GCA_964404735.1 uncultured Bacteroidales bacterium | reverse complement strand
TATTCAACTGCGCCGGAACCTGATGATATTGTTGTTCAAAAAACAAGAAAAGAATTTGAAGGAGACTACACCATCAATGTGTTTCCTTTTCTTAAATATAGCAAGGAAAGTCCTGAAGAAACAGCAACAAAGATCGGCACATACCTCACGGAAAATATGCCCGGCATCACGGAATTTAACGTGATCAAAGGCTTCCTCAACCTTGTCGTCGGAGAGGCATACTGGCTTTCTTTTCTTGCTGAAAACCTGTTAAACAAAGAATTTGGCCATCATCCAATATCTGCCGGAAAACCCATCGTAATAGAGTTTTCTTCCCCAAATACAAACAAGCCGCTGCACCTCGGTCATATCAGAAATAATCTCCTGGGCTGGTCATTGTCGCAAATCCTCCAGGCTGCCGGTTATCCGGTGGTTAAAGTAAACCTTGTGAACGATCGCGGGATCCATATCTGCAAATCAATGCTGGCATGGCAGAAATGGTTTAACGGAAAAACACCTGAATCCGGGAATGTCAAAGGAGATAAACTGGTGGGCGATTGCTATGTTATGTTCGACAGGATGCTTAAAAAGCAATCAGCCGAACTAATCAGGGAGGGATTGAACAGCGAAGAGGCTGAAAAGCAATCCTCCCTTATGGCAGAAGCCCGTGAAATGCTTAAGAAATGGGAAGCAGGCGAACCCACTGTGAGAGATCTATGGTCCGTGATGAACGGCTGGGTCTATGACGGCTTTGAGAAAACCTATAAACGGCTTGGAATCGACTTTGATAAGATATATTATGAATCAGATACTTTTCTGCTTGGCAAATCTATCGTGGAAGAAGGTTTAAAGAAAGGAAAACTATTCCGTAAAGATGATGGTTCTGTATGGGCGGATCTCACGCCCGACGGTCTTGATGAAAAATTGTTGCTCAGGGCCGACGGCACATCGGTATATATGACCCAGGATCTCGGAACCGCCCAACTAAGATATGATGAGTATGATCCCCGAAAACTCCTTTATGTTGTCGGGAACGAACAGAATTATCATTTCGACGTACTAAGGCTGATCCTGAAAAAACTTGACCGTAATTGGGCTGAAAATATCATCCATGTTTCCTATGGTATGGTTGAACTTCCCGAGGGAAAGATGAAATCAAGGGAAGGTACGGTAGTCGATGCCGATGACCTGATGGATCAGATGTTCCTTACAGCAGAAAAAATGGCAATGGAACTCGGCAAAGCAGGGGATATGGACAAAAAGGAGGCTGGAAAGCTTTTTGAAACGATCAGCCAGGCTGCACTCAAGTTTTTTATCCTCAGGGTCGACCCGAAAAAAAATATGCTTTTCAACCCTGAAGAATCCATCGATTTTAATGGGCATACCGGGCCTTTCATTCAATATACCTATGCAAGGATTAAGTCACTGCTCAATAAAGCGGAGAATAAAGGATATGGCATTGTGAATAAAGGCAAATCCACGGATATCCTCCCGAAGGAAAAGGAAATCCTTAAACTATTACATTCCTTTCCTGCAACAGTTGCCGAAGCAGCCAGGGAATATAATCCTGCTGTTATTGCCAATTATGCCTATGAACTGGCGCGTGAATACAACCAGTTTTACCAGGAGATAAATATTCTGCGTGAACCCGACGCTGCCAAAGCAGGCCTCCGCCTGAACCTCTCATTTTTCACTGCCGGCGTTATTGCATCCGCCATGAAACTCCTGGGGATCGATGTGCCGGAAAAAATGTAAACCCCTGTTAATTTACAAGGATTTTTGCCGTTGCAATGCCTTTTTCATTTTCAATACGTAACAGATAAAGACCAGCCCTTGAACCACTGATGTCAAGTTGGTATTCTGTATCGTTTACAGCTGCAGCAACAACCACCTTGCCATCCATGCCAATCAGTTCCACTGTAAAGATCTTATGACCCGAACGGATGAAAAGCACTTCAGTGGCCGGGTTCGGGAAAATGCTCACATCCAGCAATGCAAGCTCTTCCACTCCAAAGACATAACTCATAATAAAGGTATTCGAATAGGCCGACTCACCTTCGTCATATACGGCGGTAACATTATAGTTATACACGCCCCATGTGGGTACCTGATCAGAAATGCTGTGTGAGGTGATCAGGTTTGTGTTGATCTTTACATCGTTGCGGTATAGGTTATAGCCAAGAAATTCCTCTAAATTGCCGATGATACCCCTGCTGCCGTCAGTATATTGCACAAGGGCCCTGATGATGTATGCCTCATTCCAGTCTGACCAGATCCCTGTGGCATCCTCGCGGTCCCATGAACGGCCATTGTTGAGGTCAGGGTCATAGGCGAGAAAGGTGTTTTCATTTTCCGAACCGAAGCCAACTACAAAATCACCGGTAACGGTCAGGTTTGCCGCACTGATGTCAAGGGTGGTCCAGCCATCTTCGGCGGTTGCGTTGCTTTCATACAACAAAGTGCTTCCGGGTTGTGAGCCGGCCCAGTTGAATATCCTGGCCGTGAAACTTCCGCCGCCGGCATCGAATGAAGTCAGGTAATACAGCTCCAAAACCTGGCAGGACCCTGAGGGCGACATATGTGTCGACATGGTGAAGCCCGGATAGGTATATCCATCATCGGTCTCACCGTTGTCATAGATCAGTTCCTCCTGCGATCCCCCGCCCGGACCCGTCCAGGAAAGGCTTACCTGGTCGTTGTTTACAATACCGGTAAGGTTGGCCGGTGCCTCAAGTGAACTTCCACCTACTGTAACCTGCACCGGACCTGCCTGGGCCGATTCACCTTCGTCATATACCGCACTGACCGAATAATTATAGGTGCCTGTTGCAAGGCCCTGGTCGAGATATGTTGTAGATATCCATGTGGCTGAATTCAGTTTGTTCCCGTCACGGTATATGTTAAAGCCAAGCAGGCTTCTCCTCCCATCCGGATAGGGTGCCGACAGTGCTACCTTTTCAATGTGCATATCGGCCGGGATCTGTTGTTCCGGTGATCCCCCGGGACGCAACCATTCGGTCACCTTCCTGCCATATTTGCTGTGGTAGGTTACTTTGGCTTCGTGACTGCCCACATACTCATAATCGCCAAGCTGTGAAAGTTCGGTGAAACCATCGGTGTGGTTCCCGAAAAACAGCGACTGGTTGAAGAAGCTGTCGTCAACCCCGACATAAGGCCCTCCCGGATCATCATTGTATGTAGCGATCATAAAACTCGACTGGTTAATGGTCACGTTGGTGGTGCGGCTTATCCAGTTATTATTTGCTCCGTTGGTGGTAAAAGGCCCGCCAAGGACATTGGTGCCGCTGCCATCAAGAACGTAAATCGTCAGGGGCTGTCCCCAGTTCTCGTAATTGCTTGTAAAAAAACGGATTTCACCCAAAGTTGCAGGGTAAGATGTAAGGGTGAAGAGCTGTGCTATACCCGATCCGCCATTTGTTGAGGCAAAGGAACTTTCGAAAGTGCCGTCATGGTATGATATCCATTCCTCGGCACCTGCCTGAGGCGAGGTCCAGCTAACAATTATGTTGTTTCCGGTTGCCCAGGCCTGAAGGTTTAGCGGCGGATCAAGCGTACTTCCGCTGATATTGGCTGCGGCAGGCCCTGCCGGATCCGATTCTCCTTCGTCGTAAATGGCAGTAACGGTGTAAGAATATGTGCCTGAAGCCAGGCCGTCATCATTATACCAGGTATTGGAAACAGGAGCGGTATTCAAGGCCGTCCCGTCACGGTAGACCTTATATCCGAGAAGGCCACGTGTTGCGTTTTCCCGGCCCGGAATGGCAGCCAGGCTGTGTGAGGACGGGCCGCTGAAAGCCCTGGTTTCCCCTTTGCTTGCAAGGTTTAACGTTTCGGAGAGCTTGCCGCCCAGGACTTCCCTTTCGCCAGTCGGGTACAATACCACTGCCCTGATCAGGTATGCTTCGTTCCATGTGGACCAGGTCTGGGATGATTCCTGCAGATCCCACGATCTGCCATTGTTCAGATCCGCATCATATCCCAGGTAGGCATCTTCGCTGAAACTCCCGAATCCCACAACGAAATCGCCGTTTACGTTGATACCCGATCCTGATACGTCAACCTCCACCCAATTACCGTTTAGTGCCGTTTGAGTACTGTTGTAAAGTACCGTTGTTCCCGGTTGGGAGCCTGCCCAGTTAAAAACCTTTGCATAGAACTGGTTGCCGGACCCCTCGCTGGTGGTGTAGTACTTCAGGCTTAGCACCTGGCAGGGGCCTGAAGGCGACATATGCGTTGACATGGCATAACCGGGATATTTGTATGCGCC
>CAYOLA010000098.1:0-15510 GCA_964404735.1 uncultured Bacteroidales bacterium | reverse complement strand
GGTCACGAAGGCCGTAAAACCGATAGTAATGCCTTTGAACCCGGAAAATGTTTCAGCGCTGTGTTTGCCAAAGAAAGATCAGGATGTTGGGGTGAGGCTATGTTTTATACAAAGTATTGGCAGTCGGGGTTAATTCACTTTATCAAAACGGTCTGAATCCATAACTTTTACCCATGCTTTTACAAAATCATCCACAAATTTCTCTTTGTTATCGTCTTGAGCGTAAACTTCTGCATAAGCGCGCAAGATAGCGTTAGAACCAAAAACCAAATCGACCCTCGTTGCAGTCCATTTGGTTTTGCCGGTTTTTCTTTCTGCAATGTTGTAAAGATTTTCTGAAACAGCTTGCCAGGAGTATTGCATATCTGTCAGGTTTACAAAAAAGTCATTTGTTAAAACACCTTCTCTGTCAGTAAATACCCCATGCTTTGTTCCTCCATGATTGGTTCCTAAAACACGCATTCCACCAATTAGAACAGTCATTTCCGGAGCTGTTAATCCCATTAATTGAGTCCTGTCAAGAAGCATTTCTTCAGGTTTTACAGCATAATCTTTTTTCTGCCAGTTTCTGTATCCATCATGCACAGGTTCAAGTACTGAAAAGGAATCGACATCTGTCATTTCTTCTGTTGCATCTCCACGGCCGGGTGTAAAAGGTACTTTTTTATTAACTCCTGCTTTTTGAGCAGCCTTTTCAATGGCTGCACTTCCACCCAAAACAATTAAATCAGCAATGCTTACTTTTTTGCTTAATCCTGCTTGAATCTCAGAGAGTTTTCTTAAAACTTTATCAAGGCGCTCAGGTTCGTTACCTTCCCAATCTTTTTGAGGGGCAAGGCGGATTCTTGCTCCATTTGCACCACCTCTGTAATCAGAGCCCCTAAAAGTTCGCGCACTGTCCCAGGCGGTATTGATAAGTTCGGCCGGGCTTAAGCCACAATTCAGAAGTTTTGTTTTTAAGTCTTCAATTTCCGACTCTGAAAGCGTGTAATCAACTGCAGGAATCGGGTCTTGCCAAATTAAATCTTCTTTTGGCACATCAGCACCAAGATAACGGCTTTTTGGACCTAAATCCCTATGTGTAAGTTTAAACCATGCTTTAGCAAACACTTTGGCAAAATATTCAGGGTCTTTGTAAAAACGTTCAGATATTTTTCTGTATTCAGGGTCCATTTTCAAAGCCATATCGGCATCTGTCATGATAGGGTTGCGACGTTTGCCAGGAATATGGGCATCAAATGGTTTATCTTCCTCTTTCATGTTAACGGGTTCCCATTGCCATGCCCCTGCCGGACTTTTTTTTGACTCCCATTCGTGGTTAAGTAAAAGATGGAAATAGGTATGATTCCATCTGTCGGGCTTACTTGACCAGGCCCCTTCCAGTCCACTGGTAACAGTATCTTCAGAATGGCCCTTTCCTTTGGGGTTTTTCCAACCAAAGCCCTGCTCTTCTGGTTCTGCTTTTTCAGGATCCGGGCCCAGCACAGATGCATCACCATTTCCGTGGCACTTGCCCACGGTGTGGCCACCAGCGGTTAAGGCAACAGTTTCTTCATCGTTCATTGCCATTCTTTCGAATGTAACTCTCACTGCCTGTGCTGATTTTAGTGGGTCTGGATTTCCGTCAACTCCTTCAGGATTCACATAAATCAATCCCATTTGAACAGCTGCCAACGGATTTTCAAGCGATGCTTCATCAGATTTGTCCGAATACCTTTCTTTTCCCAGCCAGTCTTTTTCTGCACCCCAATAAATATCCTTTTCAGGATGCCAAATATCTTCACGTCCACCCGCGAAACCAAAAGTTTTGAATCCCATTGATTCATAGGCCATATTTCCTGCCAGAATCATTAAATCTGCCCAGGAAAGTTTATTTCCATATTTTTTCTTTATTGGCCACAATAAGCGGCGGGCCTTGTCAAGGTTAACATTGTCAGGCCAACTATTGAGTGGGGCAAATCGTTGATTACCTGTATTGCTACCTCCACGCCCATCGGCAACACGGTAAGTTCCTGCACTGTGCCATGCCATACGAATCATCAGGCCACCATAATGCCCCCAATCGGCAGGCCACCAATCCTGGCTTTCAGTCATTAGTTTTTTGAGGTCACTTTTCACTTCTTCTAAATCAAGTTTCTTAAATTCTTCCCGATAGTTGAAGTTTTGATCAAGTGGGTCGGTCTTTGTATCATGCTGGTGTAAGATGTCTAAATTCAAAGCATTAGGCCACCAACTCATTACAGAACTATTGGTGTTCGTATTTGCACCATGCATAAGCGGGCATTTACTTTTTTTTGAATTGTCCATAATTTATATGTTTTAATTTAAAATCTAAAGTTACTAATTTTTTGCAAGACACTCCACCCCTTGCTGCCAACGATCCGCCTGCCTGTGCTTTGCCGGGCATAAGTTTTTAGCCACGTTAAAGATATGGATTTTTTACGGATTTGTGTGGGGAATTAAAAAACAGGCGGCATGGTGGATAAAACGTTCCCGGTCATGAGGAGCCCCTGCAAAAAAGCGGGGCAGGCAGTATGAATCGAGAGGTTCACGTACGGTTCAGAGAGCGGCTTGGGGGTAGGATTCTCCCTTACCTGGCCGACTTATTTTTCTATTACTCTGAAAAACTCGCGATCCCAAACAGAGAAGTAAGTTTCAGCATCAAAATCTTCATAGTAGATGAGAAATTTTCGCAGGTTTTTTCTAACATTCTCAGGGTATGCCTTAAGGTAGGCCATTTTTATTTCTGCCTGGTCTGTGATATTGATTTGAACGTCTGCTTCAGGCATTCCGTCAATACCATATAATTCGTTCGCTGCCGGACTCGCTTGTGGATAACCCCATTTTTCCATTTTTGGTGTCATGTATTTATCTATCTCTGTTTCCACGTGTTTTGTTAAAACACTCTGATAAATCCATTGCGCACTAATTTTACCTTCATTGAATAAATCAAAAACCAATTGACTTAAAAAAATATGATCTGGATGACCATACCCCCCTTTTATGTTATCCAGGGTGAATAGTACAGAAGGATTAAAATCGTTTATTCTTGTTATTAAAGCATCAGCAACTTTCTCACGAAGAAATTGCTTTTCAATATCTTCATAAGGTATAGGCATATACGGGTATTTCACCGTGTCTACCCCCGGGCGATAAAGACCGTCGTTCAATATTTTTTCCGAGCCCTCGCAAATAATATGAGCTGGATTTATATTTTCTCCGGGCATATTGTGCAATTCAAAGCTTAACTGCTTAATTGTCCAGCCATTTGATGTGAGTTTAGCAATTGTGCCTGACATCATGCAGTCGTCGTCATCGTGGGCAACTATGATCAGGGCTCTTTTATTGGCCACTGTATCTAAAAGCGTATCTTCCGGATATATTTCGGGGGCTGTAAATTTTTGAAGTTCTTCAAATGCCGGTTTTTTGGAACATGCAGTTAATGAAATAATTAAAATTGACAGGGTTATCAATTTCATGGTTTTCATGATAATTGTTTTTTATTTATACTTCTGACCAACGAAAAAAATATATTGAAGTTATATAATGAATTATATATTTTCAGATTTATCGCTTTTTGTTCAATTTTCTTAGGGGTGGGCAACAATGCAATATACTCTTCCGCGCAGCGGAAGCACTTCACCTCCCCTTTCCCGGCCTGACCAGAAAGGTGCTGATCACGGCCAGGGCGAGGGCGGTGGCGAAGGTCATGATCCTGGCGGTGACGATTTCGTCAAGCCCGCTGCTGATCCAGAAGATGGTGAAGGCCACGCCGCCAATGATGGTGATGAGGGCGGCGCGACCGTGGAAGCGTTTCCAGAACAGGGTTAGCAGGATCACCACCGAAAAGTTGGCTCCCACCCCTGCCCATACCCAGCCGACCAGCTCAAAGATCAGGTCGGAAGGCACCACGTAGGCGATGATGAGGGCGAGCTCGGCCAGCAAAGCGGTGACGGCCCTGGAGAACAGCAGGTCGTTCTTCCTGCCCGCATTCTTAAAGGAAGGCTTGATGATGTTCTCTGAAAGCTCGGTGGCCGAGAGGATCAGCAGGGAGTCGGCGGTGGAGATCATGGCAGCGATGGCGCCGGTGATGAGGATGGCGGCGATGGCCGGTGGGAAGATGTGCAGGAGCACCGCGGGCATCACGGTCTCCCTGTCGCCAAGGCCGCCGGGGCCGAAGATGGCGATGCCGATATAGCCGATGGCCAGCGCGCCGGCATAGGCCAGGATGGTCCATGCAATACCGATGTTCCGGGCCCTGCGCGCCTGCCGGCGGTCCCTGATGGCCATGAAGCGCATGCTGAGCTGGGGCTGCCCGCCCAGGTAGCCGAAAAACCAGCTAAAGCCCGTGGCGATGACCACCCCGATCGAAAAGCCCGATGCCGCCTGTATCATGGAGCTGTATCCGGGCCCGGCCGACTGCAGGGCTTCGGGGATGCTGCCGGCAAACAGCCCGGGGGTGTTGGCAATATAGATGATGCCCACGATGGGGCCGGCCACCAGGGTGATGATCATCACCACGGCCTGGATCACATCGGTGTATACCACACTCCTGAAGCCGCCGTAAATGGTATAGGGAACGATCACGGCGGCGGTGATGACCATGGCCAGGTCGCGGTCGATGCCGAACATGGTGTTGAGGGCCTTGCCTCCTCCCAAAAACTGTGCACCCACATAAAGAAAGAAAAAGAATACGATGGTGAAGCTGCCGGTGAGCCGGATCCAGCGGCCCGTTTCGGAATGCCTTTTGGCAATATATTCGGTGAAGGTGTTGGCCTGGTATTTTTCGGCTTCATCGCGCAGCCGCCACGCCAGGAAAGTCCAGGCGGCGATGATGCCTGCAATGCAGCCGATGGCGGTCCATATCTCGGTAAGCCCCAGCGCATAGGCTGCGCCCGGAAGGCCCAGCAGCGCCCATGATGACTCGCCGGTGGCCCTTTCGCTGAGTGCGGCCACCCATCCCGGCAGGTTGCGGCCCGCAATGGCATAGTCGGAATCGCTCTTCACCTTTCGCCCCTGGTAAAGCCCCCAGAGGATGAGCAATGAGAGGTAGGCGATCATCACGCCCAGCATGAGTGTGGTGTCGTATTCCATGCCGCTAAAATAAAAAAAAGTGCTGTTCCCCAAAAGGCCATGGCGGCAATCACAAGCAGCATTTTTTGTATCTTAGCCTGCTCGTGCTTCATTGCAGCATTATGAGATCATTAAAACTACCGTGGCTTTTTGGCATCTGCCTGTATGTGGCCCTGCTGCCGGCCTGCCCCGCCCTGCATGGGCAGGAAGAGAGCTACGAATGGTGGAACAACAAGCACGGCTGGGACGGCGTGACCAACTGGGCGCGTTACCTCATCTATTCGCCGGCCTATATGGGCCCCAATGCGCTTCCGGTTCCCGAAATCAGGGATGCACTTATCAGCAGGGAGATTTCGCTTGAGAGCCGCGCCGAAATGCATTTCAGCAGCGGCGACAACACGCAGAACATTTTCATGAAACTGCATTATCCGCTACTGGATGGCAGGGTGGCGCTGGAATTTTACGGGGTGCCGGCAGAGCATTTCGCCACCGATACACTCACCCGCGATGAGCGCCGTGGCCGCGACAAGGATGCCAGGGGATTTGCCGCCGGCGACCTGTACGTCGGCAGCCTGCTTCAGTTGCTGCGCGACCATCGCCACTGGCCCGACCTGCTGCTGGGCATCAGCCTGCGCACCGCCAGCGGCGGCAACCTGGGCAATGCACGCTATACCGATGCACCGGGCTACTTCTTCGACCTCTCCATGGGAAAAAGCTTCAAACTGCAGGAAAACCTCAGCATCCGCCCCTGCCTCATGGCCGGGTTTTATGTGTGGCAGACCAACCGCGACGACTACCGGCAGAACGATGCCTTCCTCTACGGACTCGGCATATCGCTGTCGGGAAAGGGCATGTCGCTCAATACCGCCCTGGGAGGCTATAAAGGCTATATCGGCAACGGCGACGCCCCCATGGTCTTCAGGGCCCATGCCAGCCGGAAACTTGGAAACACGCTTCTGAAACTTACTTTCCAGCAGGGACTGCACGATTTCAGATATACCACCGCCGGGCTGGGTGTGGTGGTGGTGATTGGGGGAAGGGCTGTAGGACGGAAGGACGGGGGTGACTGAATACCGGAATACCGGAATACCGGAATACCGGAATACCTGAATACCTGAATACCTGAATGCCTGAATGCCTGAATGCCTGAATACCTGAATACCTGAATGCCTGAATACCTGAATACCGGAATACCTGAATACCTGAATACTTGAATACCTGAGCACCTGAATGCCTGAATGCCTGAATACCTGAATACTTGAATACCTGAGCACCTGAATGCCTGAGTGCCTGAATACCTGAATACTTGAATACCTGAGCACCTGAATGCCTGAGTGCGTGGGGATGGGAAGAGAAGGTGTAATTCGAGGAGTGGCGGCATTGTTTATCGCTTCAGTATCCACAGGATCAATCTCGCCAGAAAAAAAAGGATCACCAGAAAAAAGATAATGGCTGCCCCGGAGGGGATGTTGAACCAGAAGGCCAGGAAAAGGCCGGTGAGGGTACCGAGCAGGGCAATGGCCACCGACAGCAGCATCATGCCGAAAAAGCTTTTGACGAACATATTGGCGATGGTCTGCGGAATGGTGAGCAGGGAGATGACCAGAATGATTCCCACCACACGGATATTGAAGACGATGGCCAGGGCAATGAGTGTCATCATGACATATTTGACCATGTTGACGGGCATGTTGCGTGCCCTTGCATATTCCTCGTCGAAGGCGATATACAGGATATTCTTAAACTGCAGCACATAAAATGCCAGCACCAGCATGGTGAGCCCGGCCAGCAGCCAGATGTCGGCAATGCCAACGGTAAGGATGTTGCCGAAAAGATACGACATCAGGTTGGGTGCATATCCGGGGGTGATAAAGACGAAGATCACCCCGATGGCCATGCCGAGGGCCCAGAGTATGGCGATGGCCGAGTCTTCCCTGATATCTGTTTTGCGCGATGAATATTCGATGCCCAGGGCCGAGAGCACGGCAAACACGGCCGCCCCCGCAATGGGGTTGATGCCAAGGTAATAACCGATACCGATACCCCCGAAGGAAGCGTGGGTGATCCCTCCGCTGATGAAGACCATGCGTTTGGCAACAATATAGGTGCCAACCATGCCGCAGCTCACTGCCGCCAGAAAGGCGGTGATCAGCGCATACTGAAAGAAACCGTATGTGAGCAGCTCACTCATCAGTGCTCATGCGTATGTTTTCCGAGAACGGTATGCGGCACGTCCCCGTGGGTGATGATCTGTATGGGGCAATCGTAGGCTGCCAGTTGTTTTTGGGAGATGATATTGGACGGATGGTAATGCAGTTTCCTGTTTACGCAGGCAATACATTTGATATAGGCGGTGATGGTTCCCACGTCGTGGGATACCAGTAGGATGGCCATCTGCCCGTTCAGTTCCCTGAGGATCTCATAGAGTTCCTGTTCGAAGCGGTTATCGACATAGGTATCGGGTTCATCCAGGATAAGCAGCCGGGGTTCGGAGATGAGCGAGCGGCAGAGGAATGTGCGCTGCATCTCCCCTCCCGATAGGGTGCCGATGGTTTTTCCCGACAATGCCGTGATGCCAAGCTTCTCCATCCAGTATGCCGCCTTGTCTTTGTCGGCGGAGCCATGCCGCGATACCATTTTCCGCCGGGCCGGCAGCCCCGACAGCACCACCTCCCTTACGGTGATCGGGAACTTCTTGTCGAAGGCATGCACCTGCGGCAGGTAGCCGATGCGGTGGCGTCCGCCGAGTGTCTCCTTCCGGTAACGGACATGCCCCGAATCGGGCTTCAGCAGTCCCAGGATCACCTTTACCAGGCTGGTCTTGCCGCCGCCGTTGGGTCCGATCACCCCGATAAAGTCGTTTTCCATGATCTGCAGGTCGACATCCTCAAGGACTTTCTGTCCGTCGAGGCTGAGCGTGACCTTTTCAACTGATAAAAGCGGTTCGCTCATGGCCGGAAAGAGTTTTTCAGGTGGTCGGTAATATTTCTGATCTCCTGCGGCCATTTACCGCTCAGCGGGTTTATTCTGACCACTTCCCCGCCGATCTCATTGGCGATGACGGTGGCATTTCTCACATCGAACTCCTCCTGTATGAAGATGATGCCGGCGTTGGCTGTCCTGGCCAGCCCGATCAGCTCTTTAAGGTAGGCAGGGCTGGGTTCTTTTCCCTCATATTCGACCGATAGCTGTACGAGTCCGTAATCACGGGCAAAATATCCAAGTGCCGGGTGGAATATAAAGAATGGCCGGTCTTTGAATCCGGCAAGTTCTTTTTCCGCGTAGCGGGATGTCTCCCTGATCTCCGCCACCAGTTTTTCGTGCCTTTGCTGTAAGAGGCTTTCCCTTCCGGGAAGTATCAACAGCAGTTCTTCATACACGCGGCCGGCCATTTGTTCCATGAGCAGGGGCGACATCCAGATGTGCGGGTCGACACCGCGGTGGGTATGGTCGCCGTGCCGGTATTCCATGCCGATCAGGTCGAGGCCATCCGACAGGGTCACCACCTCCGGTCCCCGGCCTTTGGCTTCGCCTCCGGGCAGGAGCATATCCTCAAAATTCAGGTAGCCGATGGTGAACGACAGTTCAGCCTTTTCAAGCATGAGCATTTGAGCGGCGGTGGGTTCCCATGTTTCGGGAGCGGCTCCCGGGGGCACCATCACCATAACATCGACCAGGGTATCGGCGATGGACGTGACAAGGTATCTGAGCGGGAGGATGCTCACGGCCACTACAGGCTTTTCCTGTTCTTTCCTTTCCCTGCCGCAGGCGATCATGGCCAGCAGCAGCACGATGGTCAGCGTTCTGCGCATAAGCTCTTCTTTGTGCAAAGATAATCTTTTTGATGATCGTATTCATGCGAGACGGCAGGCGGCAGGCACATCAGTTCTTCAGGCAGCGGACCGCAAAGGCCGCCTCTTGCCAGTGGTAGGTCCGCGAAACCTGTTCGCTATCGTATGAGAGGGTGCGGGCCATGCCGTTAAGGCCGCTGTCGCGGCCGGATGTCCAGAAGCGGGCAAGCTGTCCCGCACCCGCAAAATTAAAACCATCTTCAAAAAACCCGCCCGGGAGGGCCCTGAAGTCGTAGGTGTTTTCGCCGTTTCCACCCGAAATCCAGTACATGAAAGCTTTCAGTTTCAGGCCTGCGTCCAGTCCCCGGTATCCTTTTGCGTCCCAGACCAGGTCGCCCACGCCATACTGGCTGTCGACAAAACCTTCCAGCTCTTTCCATTCCGCATCGGTGGGGACGTGCCAGCCGTTGGGGCATATCCCCTGCCCTCCCTGCACGGGAAAGTGCTTCATCGCTTCGCGCCATTTGTAAAGCCCCCCGTATTGATCGCAATTGGCAGGGTCATCATCGTAACAATACTTTTCGATGATGCCGTTGTTTGCCTGTTCTTCGCCTCCGGCCACCATCTCCCCTATGTCGAGGTTTTCGCGAAACCAGCACTGGTTGCCGATGCCTATCGTCCGGTATACCTTCCCGCCGTAAGGGATGCTCACCAGGCCACCGCAGGCATTCGGGACGGATGAATGGCTCACCGGCAGCTTTTGTATGGTATCGGAGGTGAGCCCGTCGGCATCGATCACTTGCAGGCGTACGTTATAGCTTTTTGCATAGTGGTATTTGTAATGATAGACACTTTGCGTGCCGGCGTCGGTATCCCAGCTTCCGTCGCCGTCGAAATCCCATCTGAACAATAGTTCATCAGGCTGCCCGTCGGGATCAAAACTCCCCGAAGCATCGAAGGTGAAGACCGTGTCAACGCTTCCCTTGTCGGGAAAGATGCTGATGACCGCTACGGGTGCCAGCGGCACCGGGATGGTATCGATCAGGATGACGGCATGCTGATCAGATACCAATATGTTGCCTTCCCAGGCATCGGCCCTGAGCGTGTATGTACCCGGCTCCCATCCGTCTGTGGACCAGTTTATCTGGTAGGGAGGCGTGGAAGATTCGATCAGGTCGATGCTGTCGACGGAATAGGCCACTTTCACGCCTGATCCAAATCCCGTCAGGCTTACCGCTACCGTAACCACCGTGCCTGTCTGTATCATGGCACTGTCGGCAGGGTTGGTGATTCGCACAAGCGGCAGTTCAATATCGGGCTTGTCGCCCTCCTCTTTTTTACAGGCGTTAAGCATGAATAAATATGGCAGCATCAATGCCAGGAGCAGGAAGAGCGGGAAGGTATATCTTGTTTTCATAGGCCGATTTTTATAAGTTTTACAGCCGGCATCGGGTGCAGGCCAATAAAGGTACAAATAAGTATTAATCAAACAAAGCTTTGCTATTTCCTGTTCATTTTTGTATCTTAGGGGAAAATTTATTTTTAGAATCTCCGCAGGCAGCTTTTTAAACGCCTGTTTCAGGGCTTTTGCCATGCGGGGGCACCATCGCACACTTAAATATTATCATGATGAAAAAAACAATCCTTTCACTGCTGTTCATCCTGCCCATTGTGGTATACAGCCAGATCCCCTTCGGGCTGCAGCCCTCCTTCGAAACCAATCCCAACGGTCATTATTCGACCGGTCTGGGCATTGCCGACATCAATAACGATGGCTGGAAAGACATCATCATCGCCAATGGTAATGACATGCAAAGGCAGCGATTGGTTGTCTACTACAACCGTGGCGACGGCACTTTTAACGCCGATCCCGACTGGCAGTCGGATGATATTGACTACCACGGCCACCTGTCAGCCGGCGATATCAACAAGGACGGTTACGTTGACATTGCCGTGTCGGTATATTTGGGTGCGGGCGGCTTCGGGCATCCGGGCAGGGTCAAGATATATTTTAACCAGGGCGGGGAGCTCGAAGGCACGCCCTCATGGGTTTCGGAGCCCTTGTATTCTTTCAGTTGTGCACTGGGCGATGCCGATGGCGATGGCGACCTCGACCTGGCCGTGGCCTGCGGCGAACCCTATAACGCCATCTATGAACGCGGAAGGATATTTTATAACAACAACGGCAGTTTCAACACCACGGCCGACTGGCAGTCGAACATTGCGATGGGCGCCATGGATGTCGCCTTCGGCGATGTCGACAGGAACGGATTCCCCGACCTCATCTTTGTTTGCCAGGAAACCGATAACTATGTTTTTTTGGCGGATGACATGGGGAACATTGACGATGAGTGGGACTGGTATTCAGACCACCCCGACAACTACATGAATTCCGTGGATTTTGGCCGTGTGCATAATGCTTCTTTTCCGTGTTTCGTAACCACCGGCAACGATCAGCTTGGCGGCGACGGCAAGATCAAGCAGTTCACTTTTGTCCCGCCCATCCCGCAACATTCGGTTCCTTCGTGGGAGTCAAACCACGTGGGTTACGGATCGGGCATCCTGATCGCCGAGGTGAGCGGCGACGAATACAACGACCTGCTATACGGAAGCTGGTGGGGACCGCTGACCATCCTCACCGGGGTTTGCGACTTCTGGGACCCTATCCCCGCCTATACTGCATTAGAGACATCGGTGGTGGAGGCCATCATGATGTCGGACCTGGGGCAGTTCAACTATCAGCCGCACACGGCAACCATGAAATTCATAGCAAAAGTTGGTACCATTTTCCTCGAACACCAGCAGGTGGAAAGGATCAACGGCGTGTGGTTAAACGGCGTGCTCATCGACAAGTCGGAATACTGCTACACGGAAATGGGCAACTTTATCAGTTTTAAGAACCATATCATGCCTGGCAGTATGGTTGTAGTGGAATATGATTACATGAAACACGGCGACATCGTGATCAGTAACTGGGACCCCGGCAAGGGAAATTTCATCTATTACAACGACAACAACCCGGTTGGCATTGCGGAGGCTTCGGCGGGGCAGACGGCTTTGGAGATCAGGAGCCTGGCTCCTGTCCCGGCGCGTGAATACATTACATTATCATATTATTGCGGCGGGCTTTCGGAGCCCAGTGTGCACATTTACAACATGCTGGGTGAGCGGGTTCTTTACCGCGAACTTGGCGCGGTTCAGGGCGCGGGCAGGGAGCGCATCGGGCTGGAAGGCATGCCCGGGGGGCAATACAGCCTGAGCCTGCATGCCGGGAACAGCAGCAGGCAGACCCGTTTCATCATTGCCCCTTAGCAAAAGGCCGGTTTTTTTGCCGTTTCACACTTCATTCGGGGACTTTCTTCCGGACGATGTTTTTTTTCCGATATTTGCAGGTCTTAAAACCTGCAGGCATTGAAGAAAGACAAACTCATCGGGGCATTGGCCATCAGCCTGGCGGCTGCCTTCTGGGGCGTCGACGGGGTGGTGCTCACGCCCCGCCTGTACGACCTGCAAAGCGTTGCCTTTGTGGTTTTCGTAATCCACGCCCTGGCCTTCCTTATCATGAACACCTTCATGTTCGGGGAGTACAATGCACTGAAACGTTTTAGCATGAACGACCTGCTTACCTTCATGCTGATCGCCTTTTTTGGCGGGGCCATGGGGACCATGGCCATTGTCCATGCCCTTTTCCTGGTAAACTTCGAAAAGCTCAGCATTGTCATCCTGCTGCAGAAGCTTCAGCCCATTTTTGCCATTGCGCTGGCCGTGATCTTCCTGGGCGAGCGCATGCGGCGGCATTACTTTATCTGGGCGGGACTGGCCATTGCCGCCGGTTACTTTCTTACTTTCGGCGCAGGGCTTCCGAACTTCGATACCGGCGACAACACCTTTGAGGCGGCCATGTTCTCGCTGCTGGCGGCTTTCTCGTTCGGCAGTTCCACCGTGTTGAGCAAAAAGATACTGGGTAAATACAGCTTTCATACGGCCACCTTTTACCGTTATGGCTTTACCTCTTTGATCATGCTGCTGTTCGTTGTCTCTTCCGGGCTATACCTCAAATTTGCCGATGTCACGCCTTTTCACTGGCTCATCTTTGTGATCATTGCCGTGAGCACTGGATCGGGGGCCATCTTTCTGTATTATTTCGGACTAAAGAAAGTCAGGGCCGTGATCGCCACCATCTGTGAACTTATGTTCCCGGTAACCGCCGTCATCCTCGACTATATCATCAATGGGCAGCGGCTGACGTGGGTGCAGTGGATCAGTGCCTTTATCATGATCTTTGCCATTATCAGGTTAAACCTCACCAACTCGCGGCAGCAATACCGCAAATAATTATTATCTTTATCCTTTATTATTTCAAAAACATGAAGATCAAGGCAAATAACGACATCATCCTTTACCGCATCCGAAAAAAAAGTGCTCCGCTGATATTCACCTGTATTGACGAATCGCGTGATTTTCTCAGAAAATGGCTTCCATGGGTTGACGAAACCCGCTCTGAGGAGGATACGGCCGTATTTATCCGCAAAACATTATACGCACGTGCACCGGGCAAGGACCAGGTATTTGAGATATGGCATATGGGGGAATTTGCCGGCCTGATCGGCCTGACACATGTCGACCCTGTGAACCACAAGGCCGAAATGGGCTACTGGCTTGGCTTAAAAGCAGTGGGCAAAGGCATCATGATCCGTTCCTGCATGGCGCTGATCGATTATGCCTTCGAAAAGCTGCAGATGAACAAGTTGCAGATCCGCTGTGCCAGTGAGAACACCCCTTCATGCAACATTCCCAAACAGCTTGGCTTTACCTTCGAAGGCATCGAACGGCAGGGCGAACTCCTGCACGGCAGATATATGGACCTGAAGGTATACAGTCTGCTGAAAAAGGAATGGTTGCGCCTGCAGGGGCCTCCGGTGAAGAAAGACAAAAAATCCCAAAAAATGCCTGCCTGAAGCCCATGCTCAAGCCTGTCGGAAAATATTTCCTGAAAGACCAGGTGGTGATGGACGACTGGCAGTTTGACCCTGCCTGGTTCAGGAACCGTAAAGTCGTTTACGAAGTGATCAGGGTGATGAAGGGCGTCCCCCTTTTTGTATCGGAGCATCTCGACCGGCTGTTGCAATCGGCCATACAGGACGGCTTTCCCGATGTTTCACAAAACACGGCCCTGCCGGGATTTCCCGGAAAGCTGATCATGGCCAACGGCAATCACGACGGCAACATCCTGCTTTGCCTGGCCATGGAAAACGATAAGATCCATACGCTTGGATGGTATATCAACCACCGCTACCCCACTCCCGCCGAATACGAATCCGGTGTTGTTCTGTCGGGCATGAAAGCCACACGAAAAAATCCGGGCATTAAGCGCTGGAACGCGAAACTCAGGAAGCAGGCCGTGCTGGTCATGGAATCGAGAAAGGTTTATGAAGTGCTGCTGATCGACCCTAAAGGAAATATCACCGAAGGAAGTAGGTCAAACATCTTCCTGGGCAGGGGAAACACGGTGTTCACCCCTCCTGCCGGCAGGGTTTTGCCCGGCATCACGAGGCAAAAGGTAATAGATATCTGCAACAGCCTGCTTATAAGGGTAACGGAGCAGGAAATCGGTCAAAGGGAGCTCCCTTTTTATGAAGCGGCCTTCCTGACCGGCACTTCGCCCGGTGTGCTTCCCGTCAGTATGATCAACAATGTACGCTTCAACACGGCCAACAGCATCGTCAGGAAACTGATGGATGTTTACGAAGGGCTGGTCAGCACGACAATTTCCGGCAAATAACTTGATTTTTGCCTTATTCGGGACAAGGTCCGAAAAAGTCCTTTTCAAACCGGTGAAGCGGGATTACGGTACCTTCCTGATACTGTTCTTCAATTGTCCAGCCACTGCCATATTCACCAACGCTGGTCACCCTGAACTCAGTGCGGCGATTCATCTGATGCTCTTCTTCAGTACAATCCACTCCATCGGCGCAATGGTTTACGAGTCTGGTCTCGCCATAGCCTTTTGCGGTCATCCTGGCAGAGTTGATCCCGTTCAGCACCAGGTATCTGACAGCTGATTCGGCCCGTTTTTGGGAGAGATCCAAATTATACTCGTCACTTGCCCTGCAATCGGTATGCGAACTCAACTCAATGGTGATGGGATGTTCCTTCATGATCTTTACAAGATTGTCGAGGGGTGGTTCAGCATCGGGGCGTATATACCATTTATCCAGGTCATAATATATGTTTTCGAGCCTGAACACCTGGTCGACTTCGTAAGGAGCCAGTACCAGTTCATTCGGGTTAACAGCCTCTTCGGGGATCTGCAGGCCTGCACAGTCGTCCATATAGGATGTTTTTTTACCCAGTATGGTATAATCAGTATTCGGGTCAACTTCGGTACAATAGGAGCCTGTACTGTCGGAGCGCAGGACAAGCACTTCGTTTCGTTTCTTATTCAGGAAGAAAACCGTGGCACCGGCCAGGGGGGTTCCGTCAGGATCGACCACCTTACCGCATATTGTCAGGACTTTTGCACCGATTTCAAAAGCATAGATATCATTGTAAATCGTCAGCGAAAAGTGCACCAGTAAAGTTATAATTTTAATGTGTGGTTTTAAAAGAAAAGTACAACTAAAACCCCACAACAATGGAAAGCAAG
>CAYOLA010000097.1:0-11181 GCA_964404735.1 uncultured Bacteroidales bacterium | reverse complement strand
CTTTCAATCAGGGAGATACCCAGACTTTGCTAAAGCTGGGGCCGGTAACACTGGCATTAAACGCCTTCTGCCTGGAAATCGAAAACGGAAATGTGAAGCACCTGACCGGTGATGCAGGACTTGGCATGGAAGGGCTTGAAGATGATTCGGGCAATCCTGCTTCACTGGCAGTTCAGTTTGGATATGATTCAGGCAACGGATCCTACACCATTGGCCTCGACACTTCAGCCGGACCATCATTCGATATCAACATCGGCGGGTTTATCATGAAGATCAATAGCCTGCAACTGAGTTTTGATGCTGAAAGCCTGAATTATCCGTTCTCATTTTCCGGTGGACTGGTCATTCCCGGACTCAAAGACGAGGATGGGGCAGCGGCTGAAATCGGGATTAGTATTCAGGTAAATGGTGTGGATCAGTTTAGCGTGATCACCACTTCAGATGCCGTATTTACCCTCGGCAACCTGAAGGTATCTGATCTCTCTGTCACCATCGTGAAAGAGGAGGGCCAATTCCGGGTTGCCGTAGCGGGTAAACTCACCATCGATGGCTTCGGGGGAGAAGCAAGGAGCATAGATGTAGATATTGAGATCATGAGCGACGGCACCTTCAGGATCCGCGGGGAGACCGATCCGGCTATGAAGCTGCTGGATGTTCCTTCGGTGGTCAGGTTATACCTGAGCATGATCGAGCTGAGCAGGAACAACGGGCAGTGGGGCTTTGCCATGGGGGGGCGCATCCAGAATCTAATTGTGATACCCGGCATGGACAAGCTCTTGCCAAGTGAACTGAACCTGCGGAATTTGCGCTTCGACAACGATTTTGATCTTGATCTGGGGGTCACCTGGCCGTCGGGACTCAGCATTGACTTAGGCGGCAATGGGGGAGGTGATGTTTCTGTTCCCGTAAACGGCAAATTTGGTGATGCTGTTTCGCTGGATGCACTAAAGGTCTCTTATGGCGATTTCTCTGCTTCAACTGTAAATATAAAGATGATGTTTATGGGTGCGGCTCTGAAGCTGGGTCCTGTGGCGGCCACGGTTGACGGGCTGGGGGTGGAGGTTGCCCTGGCGAGACGGGATCCGGATGTTAACCCCGGCAACTTTGGCATTGTACAGGTTGACATGGATTTCCTGCCCCCGGCAGGATTGGGTGTGTCGCTCAACACCCCTGTTTTTACCGGTGGAGGCTATCTCTTCTACGACAAGGCGAAAGGTGAATATGCCGGTGCGGTTGAACTTTCCTTCAAAGGCATGTTTGCCATCTCAGCCATCGGGGTGATCAACAGCAAGATGCCTGATGGCAGTCCGGGAACCAGTGTGCTTTTCATCATGTCGGTGGAGTTCAGTCCGGGAATCACCCTGGGCTTTGGCTTCTTCCTTAGCGGCCTGGGTGGCATCATCGGTATCCACCGTACCATTCAGGTAGACAGGCTGCGCGAAGGGGTGAAAAACGGAACCATCAGGAACATTCTGTTTCCCCGGAATATTATTGCGAACATCAGCCGGATCATCAGCGACATCAAAGATGTATTTCCGGTAAAACGTGATCAGTTCATCATCGGGCCCATGGCAGCCATCACCTGGGGTGTGCCTTCCATCATGAGGCTCGACCTGGGGCTCGCCATCGAATTTTCCAGCCCTGTCAGGTTCGGTATTCTTGGCGTGTTGCGTGTGATCCTTCCGGATGAGAAGGCTGCCCTGATCAGGATACAGGTGGCTTTCCTGGGCATGATCGATTTCGAGAAGCAGATGCTCAGCTTCGATGCGAGCCTGTTCGACTCTAAAATACTGACCTTTGGGCTTGAAGGGGATATGGTGCTGCGACTCAGTTGGGGCAAAGAGAAAGATTTCGTGTTATCGGTTGGGGGCTTCCATCCGCGCTATAACCCGCCTGCACACCTCCAAATCCCCCCCATGAAGAGGATTACAGTGAAGATCCTGTCGGGGAACCCAAGGCTCACCCTTAGCAGTTACTATGCCGTGACCACCAATACCGTGCAGTTTGGTGCCGGCATCGACTTTTATTTCAAGGTATCAAAGTTCAAGGTGGTAGGGGAATTTGGTTTTGATGTGCTTTTTCAGTTTTCCCCCTTCCGTTTTATGGCCGATGCTCATGCACGGCTCGCCGTCAAGTGGGGAAGCACCACCCTCCTGGGCATCTCACTGGAGTTTTTACTCGAAGGACCTACACCATGGAGGGCAAAGGGAACTGCCAAATTTACCATCCTCTTTATCACCTGCAAGGTGAAATTCGACAAGACCTGGGGAGAGAAGAAAGATATTCTGCTGCCCGATATTGCCGTGCTTCCATTGCTGCTTGAAGCCCTCAATGAGACCAGAAACTGGCGTAGTATCTCTTCGGCACACGGTGTGCCGGGCGTCAGAATGAAGGGGCTTGCAGCAGCAGATGAATTGATCCTTACGCCTAACGGCATTATTGAGGTTAGCCAGAAAATAGTCCCGCTGAACAGTACTGTCAGTAAATTTGGGCAGTACAACCCCGCAGACTATACCCGGTTTGAGATCACAGGAGCCAGCATTGGCGGGGTGTCAACAAATGCAGTAACACCCATCCATGATGTTTTTGCCCCGGCCAGCTATCTTCAGGTGGATGATAATGAGAAGCTGCAGCTTCCTTCTTTCGAGAAACAAACCGCTGGTGTTCAGATCAGGCCTTCAGGAAGTGTGCTGAAGTCAGGCAGCGGCGTAAACAGGCAAATATCCTATACACAGATACTGGAGGATAAGGACTATACGGCAGAAATTTTGCCGGATGCCAATGCCCTTCTTCCTGCCCGTGCCTCGACTTTCATGATGACACACGGGGCTATCCGCAGGTCTTCCTTCTCCAACAGGAAGCAACTGTTTGTCAATAATGCCAAAGTAAAGGTCATGGACGCACAATATGCCGTTGTAAACACCAGCACCCTTGAGCAGGTTGGTGCCATCTGCAGCGGTTACATGCAGGCCCATGAAGCTGTGGCCGGGAATAACGATTTGCAGGTAGTGCCCATTGATGTATTAAATAACCAATAGCAATGTCAGATACATTAGCGAAATATTCATTTCTTCCCTTTGTGCGGCTGGGTTTGGGAAACCAGATCACTGAGCTGGACAGCCTTGGTAATAATCCCCACGGCAGTGTCGTGGAGCGGCCGGAGATCGGGGTATCCTTCAAAGTGAAAGCCTCTGATGGCGAAATCACCAAAGAAGAGGAGGTTTCGAGGATTGTTAAAATGGAAGGGCCCGGTGATGTGCTCGGGATTCAATCCAACCAGATCATCAGGGTCCATCCGGCCAAAGGGGTTGATGATTTTGAGACCACCAACCTGGTGTACGTGGAATTTTACGAAGAGGATTTTCCCTGGCGTTTTACGCCCGCTAAACCCTCGAATAATAATTTGCGTCCGTGGTTAGCCCTGCTGGTACTGAAAACTTCCGAGTTTATCCGCAACACGCAGGGGGGGACGCCTACGCCCTTTATCCGAGTCATTCCCGATGCGCAGCAGTTTGTGTTTTTTCCTGAAAATGAGCTGCACCATTTTGCCCACGTACATGCCCTGGAGACACTCTCGGAAAATATCTCCAATGCCTCGAATGCAGCGAATGAGATTCGCACTGCGGTAGAAAATAACCCTGACCTGGCTCTCTCAAGGATTATCTGTCCCAGAAAGCTCGATGGGGAAACCGAATACCATGCTTTTCTTGTTCCTGCATACGAGACCGGCCGGCTGGCTGGTTTGGGGCAACCGGCCACAGGTGTCATTGCCCAGCTTCCTTCGTGGAAAAAGAATGATCTGGGAACCACACCTTTTGAGATGCCCTATTACTACACATGGAGCTTTAGGACCGGTTCTGCAGGCGGGTTCAAAGAGCTGGTGACAGCCCTGGAAGTGCGCACATTTCCCGGGAATACGGGCCGTGAGATGGACCTTTCGGATATTGGCTACGGAATCAAACCAGCCGGCAACGATGCCACTGCCCTTGTTGAGGGCGCAATTAAATCAATATCGCATTCTACACCCCCCTGGCCTGTCGACGAGCCGGATTTGCAGCAGAAACTGAAGGAGATGCTGAACCTGAACCAGACACTGCAGAAAGAAATGCCCACGGTACCCACAGGGAATTTCTACTCCCCCAATGAGGTTAAAGACCCCATCATCACCCCACCGGTGTATGGCAGGTGGCATGCTTTTGTTGATACCCTGACGAACAAGAATGACTGGGTGCACCAGCTTAACCTGCACCCTTCGCATCGCGCAGCAGCCGGTTTGGGCACACGGGTCGTTCAGGAGCATCAGGAGGAGTTTATGGAAATGGCCTGGAACCAGATCGGTCCGATTAACGAAGCAAACCAGCGTATCATTGAAAATGAGGCGGTGAAGCGCTCAACAGAGAGGCTGTACCGTAAAAACCTGAAGAAAATGGACAAGCTTACCCTTTTGAATACACTGGGTAATGCTTTGGATGTGCTCACTTATAGTCCGATGATCACGGCCCAAAAAGAACTGACAAACTCCAGGGTGCCCACGGGTTTGCGCTCCGGCGCCTTCATCAGGATTGCCAACAATTTTACCCAGACGGCATTGATGACGCCCTCGGGAGAAGACGGCGCCTCAAGGGTGCTGGACGAATCCCTGATCTTCAGAACCGATGCCGATGCGGAACCCCCAACCGGCGAAACACAGCCACTGAATGCCATCAGTGCCGCCCCGAAACGAAAACGATTTGAACTGGAGGCCAACCCCGTGGAGGTGAAACATGCGATTAATTATGTCGTAGCCAATCCGCCTCCTTCATTCCTGCTTACCCTCTGCAACGCCATCGCGGCCAAATACCCCAACATCTCTGTTGAGCACGTGATGCCTGAACTGCCCGACGACTACACCGACGACCAGAAACAGCGGGCTGCCGATATCCTGGGAAATGTTTGGAGCAGCAGCCTGATGAATGGTACACTTACGCTTAGGATCCTTCCGCGTGTGTTTCGGTACAGGATCAGTAAAAACTATGATACCGGTGAGTTTGAGTTCAGCGAAGGTCCTGTAAACGGTATCACCACGGTTTGCCTGGCCAAAGGAAACGATCAAACCGAAACAATCTTTAGTCACAAAAGGGTGCTTGAATCGAGAACTGACTTTAGAGACAATTTTATCAATACTTATCTGAATGTTGATGGTACCCATGCTTTGGTTTTCAGCCGTAAGTCGAGAAAAATGCTGAATACCGGAAATTTTATGGGTGTAGTGTTGAATAAGTTCAGGCCGGGGGTGAACTTCCTGCGAAAACTCAGCGCTTTTATCGAGGCTGATGCCATTAACAAGGGAAAACCGCTGATGGCGTATCCCCGGTTTCCCATACCGGTTTATGACTACCTGAAGGAAATATCTCCCGATTACATCATTCCCAATATCAGCAATATTCCTGAGAATACCATTGCCATCATGAAGCCAAACAAGGCATTTGTTGAATCTTTTCTGGCGGGAATGAACCATGAATTCTCAAGGGAACTGCTGTGGCGGGAGTTTCCTACCGACATGCGCGGCAGTTACTTTCGTCATTTCTGGGAGTACGACAACGACCCCTCGAAGGAATTGCTTCCCCTGCCCGGAGAAAGTGAAACGGAATTTAACCAGAGGGTGATTGAATTTCAGGATGGGGCCGTGGATGTAAATGAACTGCACCTGTGGAACGGGGCATTGGGAAACAACCACAATAGGGAGATCGGATTGCTGTTGCTGATCAAAGGGCAGCTTTTCAGAAAATACCCCGATACCATGGTTTATGCTCAGAGAGCAAGCTACTCATCTACTCAGGGGCAAAAACTGCCACGGGAACTAACCGACTTTAATGATGCAAACAACCTGAAATGGCCAATCATAACCGGGATGATTGAACCCGACGTGTACTTTTTCGGGTTTAATCTGTCGAAAACGGCAGCCAAGGGAAATACTTCGAATAACCCGGGATGGTTTTTTGTGCTCAGGGAACGCCCCGGGCAGATCAGCTTCGGGCTGGATGATAAGGATTCCTTTCCCGCCCAGCCGGCCCAATGGGAGGACCTTGCCTGGCAACATCTGAGCAACAATGCCCAGATATTGCCTCCGTTCCTGAAAATCAGCGGAGCACCTTTTACGCCAAAAACCATGGAAGGTGTAAGCTGGGGAACCTCCGGAGCCAATATGGCTTATATATTGTACCGCAGTCCCGTACTTTTCGCCAAACATGCATCTGTTTTCCTGTAATAACCAGAATATAACCGGAACAAAATATGACTGATCTTAAAATCAACGCTTCGGCCTACCATGATCCCCTTTTCAATGCGCTGCAGCAACAGATTGCCGGGTGTAACGATCATTACCCTGTGCTGATGCTTCCCGTGAGACTCGAGACCCGTTTCAGGAAAGTGTCAAGATACGTTAATGTGGTCGACCCTGATGTCACCAGGTTCAACAACGTGTTCGATAAAGTTTTAAAGATTATTCATGATTTGCAGTTGCTCAACCGAACCCCCGAATTGCAAAGTGCCGCAAGCCTGAAACCGTTGCTTGAAAGGGCGCTGGATGAGCTTTCTGCCCTTCCCGGACTGATAGCAAAGATCAGGGAAATGGATACTGCCGACAGAAAGATCCTCAGGGACCTGGCCGGCGATTTAATGAATGAGCTGGGGAGTGCGCTGATTTCAAAATATTCGACCCTGATAACCTTACGGGACGATCTGAAGGATGTTTGCCGGGAGATCCTGCAGCATGTTCAGGCTGTTTCCTCTCCGTCTGTCTCCCGTTTTCAGCCGGGATTTGATGCCATGGGCGAGTTGGAAAAGCTCGATATGGCTATGGCTGGCATATACGGTGTTAATCGCATTCAGGCCAGCCAGATTGATGCCACCCTCGGCATCATCGATGCAGCCATGCAGCAGTTCACCGAAGTCGTGGAGAAACCGGGCTTTCTCGCCAGGGAAGTTACCATTGCTGCGATCAGCAGCAAGATTTCTTACATAAAAAGGTCACAAAAAAATTCACCGGTGCGCCTGACCGATTTCAAAAAGGCCTATTCGGGAAGCATTGATCTGCAAAGCCGGGAGTACCAGTTGCGCAATCAGATCAATGATCTGAAAACACGGATCGATGATGATTATGTGCCCTATATGAAGCTGCTTGCCACGCTGAAGCAATATCCGGTAAGGCAGTTGGGGTATATGGTGAAGAAATGCACCGCAACACTGAAGGTTGCCAATACGGCGGGTTTTATCACTGCCGGATCTTTGTTGGGTGAACGAAAAGCTTTGTATCAGCAGTTGAGGAAAATCCGTGAACATGCCCACCTGCCCCTGGAGGGATCCATCACAGAGATTAATAAATTAAAGGCTGATTACAGCAAGCTTGAGAAAGAGTTAATGCAGCTGATGGAATGGTCGGAAGAAGTGACGCCCAAAACGCGTGCACACAGGGTGGGGCTTGCCCGTTTGCGCACACACCTTACCAACGAATACATACAGGACCTGAAAAACCTCAGACTTGGTGAGAAAGAGACTGTATCCCAGGTCTTCTCCAATGAGAAGGTCAGGCATACGGCTACAGCCTGCAAAACAACCATGAAAAGTCTCCAGGTGGCATATGATGCCATCAAGAATACTACTATGCCGGCAGAAAAAGCAATGCTGATGGCCGGTGCGCGGCTGGAAGAACTGGAGCGGAACATCAGGATATCTGCTTCCAATACCATCCTGCTGCCCAGGGATATGTTCAGGCAAACCTTAAGCATCCTTCAGGGGCTGACAGACCAGATTGGCAATTTCTACAACAGAAACAAAGTATCTGCGAATCATTTTCAAAAAACCACCATAAATTCCAATCTCCAAAATATTCAGTCCTATTTGCAGGACCAGTCGACAGATGTGTTCAACCAACATGACCCGTTCTATGACGAATTCAGGAAAAGGATCACGTTCCTGGTAAAAAGTGAGACCATCAATGAGCTATGGGTGCGCATCTATCCTGACGATATTGCCATCGATAACCATGATGAACGGCTTACTGAATCAGAATTGCAGGTTGGGAAGGATTATTATAACGCTGTTTATTCCCTTCCCGAGCATGAAAGGGAAGCAGCCATGCTCCCGGCCTGGCGTGCCGCTGCCTCAGCCATCGGTGCCAGGCGGGCTGCCTATGTGATTAAAATACTCAGGCCGGCAGAGGTGGAACAGAACAGGGTTGCCGATCCGCTGAACCCGATCCCTCCGCTGAGGGATGCGCTGGTGTCGGTCTTCAGCACCATCCATTTCGCCGGCAGTTTGTTGCAGCGTGAACAAAACTCCCGTTTTATTAAAGACCTTCCGGGAACTTTGCAAAATACACTTGCCCCCGCCTCTTTAACCCCCTGCAGCCGCACCAGGGAAGACCTTGATTCGCTTAACCAGATTATTCGTGATGCAGTGTCGGGGTATGAACTCATGCTTAAAGAGGCCGGAGGATCTTTCACAGATATTAGATTGGAACAGGAATACCAGGCATTGAAGTTTTCACAAGAGATCATCCTTGATTACTATAAAACGAATTTGCATGCGCTGCAACTGCCTTTCGATCCCCAACTTAGCTTCCCCGAGCCGGAGATGAGATCCAAAGCCTGGGACAGAGCCGGCATTACTTCGGTAATGCCCGACAGGTTCGTGGTGGTGACCAAACGGGGCGAAGAGGTGCGGCAGATTGTTGTCGGCAAGCCCATTTCGCCCACCCTGGAGGTGGGCATCGATCCCGATACTCCGGAGGAAGATGGCTTTTACCACCTCCCAAACGGTGAGTTGCATATTCCCGAAAAACTCCGCTGGATGTTCGATTTTGATGCCGCCGTGGAAGCCGGAATGGGAATAAAGGTTCCCATAAAGGGTGAGGACTTCGAAAAGGGCTTCTCCTTCGTGATGGCCTATGGAGTAAAAACGCATGAGGATTTGCCATCGGGCCAAAAGCCTGGGGCCGGGCAGCAACTGCTGAATCAGTTGATCGAAAACCATCTGTACAGCGATGGAGGATTTGAATACCTACCCGTAGGCACCGCAACCAATAATACCGATGCGGTAAAATCACCCTACACCACACTCGATGATGATTACGACGGCTTGTTTGAGCTCTTTGTGAAGCAGCAACCCGCACATGGAAATCTGCCCTATACTGCCGATAATGAGATGTTGATCTCCGACGGCCAGTTCTTCAGGGATGCCTTGGGGCTCCCCAACCATCTTGCAGAATGTATCCGAAACCACCAGAAAGAGGATATTGCCGAAAGCCGCGCCATGAGCAGGTTGCTTTTTGGCGCCACACTGGGCTATTATATGCGGTTCATGTTGCGTAACCTGTTCACGGGAAATGATATGAACCAGGTAATCCCTTTCATGATGCGCCATGTGTCGGCAGTGGGTAATCTCCCGGCTTTCAGGATCGATAAACAACCCTATGGCATCATGCCAATCACACTGCATCACAAACTGTGGGTGAATGAGCCCAATCAAAAAGGGACTTACGGAAGTTTTATCCATAAATTGTCGATGTTCCTGGCTGCCACGCGAAAGGTGTATGAGCAGGAAATGGTGAAAAAGGTAAACACGATCAATTCACCTGCCTATGAAGCCGATCCGCAAAAGGTCTTTCTTGAGATCCTGGGGCTGAATCCCTGTTCAAAACAATATCTCTACCGGGAAGGTGCCAATGTGGGCGAGCGATGGGGCGACCTCCGGGATTTACCCGATGCAGAATTGCTGGAATGGAGCGAAGAGCATGCGGTGAACCCTTCGGAAGTAAGCAAGCACTATGAATACCTGTTGAACCGGCTTGGTCACAGCACCGCCGAGTTAAGGATGCGTGCCATGCTCAAGACCCGTTGCTACGGCGCCAGGTATGTGAATAGCAATGATGTTCTGGGACATCCGGTCCAATATCCCGAACAGGGCAGGGGTAAACTGCTTGAATGGGAACAGGAAAGTTTCCAGGGAAACTATATAGAGTGGCTGAGTTATCATTCATCTAATCCGGAAAAACTTTGTGTCAACAGGGGTGATATTGTTGAAAAGAAATGGAACACCCTCTTGTTTGAGCTGCTCCGCATTTCGCTCTTGTATGACAACAGTGATTTTGCCATACGGGCTGCCACGAAGATCGCCCACCTGGAGGTGCCTGTCCTTGAGCGTTTGATGGCAGGCCATCTGGACCTCTGCAGCTACCGCATCGATGCCTGGCAAACCGGGCTTGCCGATTACCGTTTACGTGAACTCAGGAAAACCAAGCCTGTGGGCCTTTTTATCGGGGCTTACGGATTTGTGGAGAACCTGAATCCGGCTCCGGCAGCAAAGGAGCAACTGCAACACTTCCCCGAAGGGCTGGAGCCTGACGATGACAGTGTTGTGGAGATCATGCCCGACAACCAGGGTTTTATTCATGGCCCCACCCTAAACCATGCCGTTACGGCAGCCGTGCTGAGGGCCGGTTTTAACTCCCGTAAAAAGGATGAAACCTCTACCAACAACGTTTTTGGTATCAACCTCAGCTCATCCAGGATAAGGAAGGCCCTTCATATGCTTGAAGGGGTCGCCCGCGGACAGGAAACAGGCGCGCTGCTCGGCTATCAGTTTGAACGTGCACTGCACGAAAAATACAAAGACAACGAGGGACAACACCTGGAAATGGATGCCATTATTTACCTTTTGCGGCGAAGGTTTCCCACATACAGCGATAAACTTTTCAACCAGGTTGAGGCGGGCGTGCCGGAAGAAGGTCTGAAGGCTGTCAATGTACTGGATGGTCTCGAACTGCTCGACTATATGGAGGATTTTATTATTAACCATGGAGGTGAATTGCAATGGAGTGATGATAAGTCTTTTGTGGAAATGCTGATGGTGCAGCAGGGCGGAACAACCGGCTTTCCGGACTATCCATATGGTCTTGCCGATATCCTGCCCTCCATTGATGCGGCGGCTGAAGGGAATGCTGTGGCAGCCCTTAACAGACAGAAAGCCCGTGCCATCATCCGGGAACTTGACAATATGGCTGACAGCCTCGATGCGATGGGTGATCTTATCACGGCAGAAGGGGTTTACCAGCTTGTTCGGGGTAACCACACACGGGCGAGTGCCATTCTGAGTGCCATGAGCGAGGGAAGGATACCGACCGATCCCGAGATCATCCGCAAT
>CAYOLA010000096.1:0-11977 GCA_964404735.1 uncultured Bacteroidales bacterium | reverse complement strand
AATCAGGCTCAGTAAACAATTCTATTATGCCAATTATTCTGAATACAGCTTTTTTTTATTAATACAACATGCAAAAACCGGTTGATAAGGAGGGACTAATTATGTATTATATTTGAGCTTGAACAACTTAAACCATTCACATTGATATAATTACATCTGATGCATGATTCCTTAATATTTTTGCAACTGACATTTATTAGAAGCAGAAACAGCCTCCATTTTTTTTCATGTTGCCAAATTTAGTTTCCGAATAAATGCAATGCATTTTCATCCATTTCAATAAGGAATGTTTGCGGAATTAAAATTAATTGAAGCACAAACCTTCAGCAGGTATATACTTGAAGGTTAATACTTACCTGACTGGATTTAAAAGCCATTTAAATGAAAAATAAGCAAATTTTAATACACAAAAACCCAGGAAGTCAATTTATTCGGCACCTCCTGATAATCTTTGCCATTGTTATCGGTTTCGCAGGTCATGCTTTGGCACAAACATATGTTTACGTCAAGCATGATGCGTCAGGGAACAACGATGGAAGCAGTTGGACCGATGCCTATACTTCGCTGGAGACTGCCTTGTCTGGTGCGGTTTCCGGGGAGCATATCTGGGTTGCAGCAGGAACATATGAACCCGAAAATGAAGTTGGCGGCAGCGGTGTCCGATACCGCACCTTCCGCTTAATAAACGGAGTTGAGGTTTACGGAGGCTTTGAAGGGACTGAAGACCCGGGCACTTTTGATCTCAACGAACGTGATTTCGTTATTCACGAAACCATATTAAGCGGTGCTGCTGATGAGGTATACCATGTATTCAGGCATGTTGATCACGGCCTGAACGGGACTTCTCTTCTTAACGGCTTTACCATTACCGGAGGCAAGGCTGATGGCGTAAATCCTGACAACAGGGGTGGCGGAATGCTCAACCAGGGCAGCTCATCAGCAAACGGAAGCAGCCCCGCCATCGTAAATTGCGTTTTTAAAAACAACTCGGCCGAGGAAGGCGGCGCGATTTATAACAGCCGTTATTGCAACCCTGATATCTCATATACGACTTTCACCTCCAATACAGCATCTTCCAAGGGAGGTGCCGTATTTAACATTCGGAACACACCCGTATTCAGTAATTGCGATTTCAACAGCAATACAGTCAGCAGCAGCAGTGCCGATGATGGCGGCGGCGCCATGTATAATACTACTTCGGTCAATACCGAAGGCCCTGACATCAGTTACTGTAATTTCACAGGCAACTCTGTCGACATAAGCACTTCTAAGGGAGGAGCGATCTTCAGCTACCTTAATCCCGGAATGATCAGCATTACCCATTCAACTTTTACCGCCAACCAGGCACAATATGGAGGCGCCATCTACCATAACAGCGGAAGTGATGCCAACCGCGACGCATCTGATGTACAACTGAACAATTGCACCATTGAGCAAAATGAAGCTGAATATGGGGCAGGGATATTTAGTGACAGGCATCACAGCATCCTCACATCATGCATATTACGAGGCAACGAAGCCTCAGAGCAGGCAGGGGCTTTTTACAGCCGTTACGCATCTTCCAAAATCATCAATTCCCTGTTGTCGGGAAACAAAACCGCAAAGCATGGGGGTGCTGCATACTTCAATTCCGATAACCCTGAGATTATTAACACCAGTATCAGCGGAAACTATGCCGGTGAACGCGGGGGAGGCATCAGCATTATTGGCGGCACAACCATTGAACTTAAAAATTCGATCCTTTGGGGCAGCGTAAGCCCTCAGGGTAATGAGTTATGGGTTTGTGAAACCTGTGATGCTGATTTTGATTATTCAGCCTATGGCAATGCTTCGGGCGACGTTTATATAGCAACAGGTGGAGCAGTAAATGCAACCAACAGTATAACCTCAAATCCTGTATTCCTGAACCCTTTTGCCCCCACTTCCGGCAATACACCCAACATCCTCGGCAACTATTTTATTTGCGGATGTACTTCCCCATGCATTGATGCGGGCCTGAACAGCCATGTGCCGGCCGGCCTTGACAAGGACCTCCGGAACATAGACCGCCTCCTTGACGGAAACGGCAACGGCACCGCAACCGTTGACTTCGGGGCCTATGAGTTTGACCCCGACGGCTGCAATGCACTGGAACCGCCTATCGGCGATGGCAGCAGCGGCGATCCCTACCAAATATCGATGTTACAGCATCTGTACTGGATTGCTGTGGAATCTTCACGCTGGGACAAGCACTATCTGCAAACGGCAGATATTGATGCCTGTAATACCTCAACCTGGTATAGCGGAGCCGGCTGGTTACCCATTGGAAACAGTTCCATAAAATTCACCGGCACCTATGATGGCGGTGGTTACAGCATATCAAACCTCAACATTAACCGGCCGGGATCAAACGAGATCGGGCTTTTCGGGGAAATCGACGGAATTTCCACCGCCAGGGTGCTTATAAAGAACCTTACTCTTGAAAATGTCACAATAACCGGTTACGACCAGGTAGGGGCTCTTGTAGGAAGGGCTGAACAATATAATGATATTGAAAACTGCCATGTAAACGGCTCGGTGGAAGGCCGTGTCAATGTAGGTGCCCTGACAGGCTGGGGCAGGCGAACCGATTTTTTGAAATGCAGTTCATCTGCATCAGTGGATGCCAACAACATTTCCGGAGCAATGTATCATGGCGGACTGGTCGGCCACATCAACTCCACTTCAACCATTAAGCAGTGTTTTGCAAGCGGCAACGTTTCCGGACGAACACGGATCGGAGGACTGGTCGGCGCCATAGGCTGGAACAGCTATGTAGAAGACAGCTATGCCACGGGATACGTCACAGCAAGCGGAGGGGGCCTGACCAACCCGATGATCGGCGGGCTGGCAGGAGAAGTATGGAATGCCGGCATCAGAAGAAGCTACTCAGCCGGCGAGGTAGACATCACAGGGCTGACATCAGAATATGGCGGCCTTGTCGGAAACAAGGTAACCTCTTCAAATTATTTTGATGAAGACAATTTTTGGGACACCGAATCAAGCGGTTTATCTGTTTCACAAATGGGAACAGGCAAACTCACTTCAGAAATGAAAACCCAATCAACTTTTAGCAATGCCGGATGGAATTTTACAACAACCTGGGGGATGAACGGTGTTTTGAACAACGGTTATGCCTACCTGCTCAATAACCTTCCGGTTTTGGTCATGACCTGGACCGGAACAAGCAGCTCCGACTGGAATACGTCCGAAAACTGGGATTATGGAGTGCCGGAAGCTGAAAACGACGTTATCATTCCCGATGTTGCCAATGACCCCGTTGTTGATGAAGATCCCGCCACACCAGCCACCTGTGGCAACCTCAGCCTGGAATCTGATGCCTCTCTCACCATCAATGCCGGGAAAGCGCTCACGGTAACCGGCAACCTGACAGTGGCCGGTGCCAAAGGACCGGCAACACTCACAGTTTCGAGCGATGCTACCGGCACAGGGTCGCTCATCGTGGAAGGGACAGTAAGCGGCGATATAGATTTTGAAAGATATGTTACCCGGGATTACTGGCATTTTGTATCGGCACCTGTAAGCGGGCAGGCCATTGACAATGCATTTATGACAGCCAGTGCAATTACCAGTACCCCTGCTTACCAGTTCTTTCGTTGGGATGAAGACACGAAATACTGGATCATCTATGGTTCGACAGGAAATCCCGAAGCCTTTGGCGACACCGAGTTCGTGGCCGGAAGGGGCTACGCCCTGGTACGCAGCAGCGACGGCGACCTGAATTTTACCGGCACACCTGAAACGTCCAATATCAGCTATGCCGCAACCTACACCGGAACAGACCCGCGTGCTGGCTTCAACATGGTGGGGAATCCTTTCTCCTGTGCCCTGGGAATGACAAATTCGGCCACTACCAGCGGGAAATTCCTTGCCGACAATACTGCCCTGCTCGACGACAATTACGAAGCGGCCTACATCTGGGACGAACAAGCGGGATATGCCTTCGACAGGAACGACTATAAGGTGATTGGCAATGCTGCCATCTCGGGATATACCCAGCTTGCCCAGGATTATATCCAGCCGGGACAGGCATTTATGATCAAGGTGGTGACAGGAGGCGGAAACCTGGAGTTCAATACCGATATGCGGGCCCATGCCGGCGTTAACTTCTACAAAGAGAGAGAACAGTGGCCCTCTGTCGAACTGCTGGTTCAGGGAAATGAACTGTACAACTCCACGGCCATTGGTTTCAACGACAACATGACCACAGGCCTTGACCCCTCCTACGATGTGGGAAAATTTAAAGGAAACCCCGATATCGCACTCTACACCAGGCTCGTCAACGATAACGGCATCGACTTTGCCATACAGGCACTTCCTGTTTCCAACATGGAACATTTTATCGTACCCTTAGGTATCGACATCTCCGAAACAGGAACCTTTACATTCACGGCTGCCACTGATCAGATGGACGAAATACCCGTCATTCTGGAAGACCGCTTGCTGGGCCAGTTCACCAACCTGAAAACAGACAGCTATACGGCCGGGATCACCGAAAGTGGTACCGGACGGTTCTTCCTCCGTTTTAAAAATATCACGGCCACGGGGGAAGAGGATGATGCAGCCCCGCTGCAGGCTTATTGCGCGAAAAAATATCTTTACGTATGCAACCCTGAAGGCTTGAGCGGTACGGTCACCGTCACCGACCTGGCAGGAAGGCTGGTCGCTGAGTTTGGCCTAAGTGGCGAAGGGATCCAGCAACAAAACCTGAATTTCGGTACGGGCATCTATATTGTTCATATCATATCTTCCCGGGGAATCTACAGGAACAAGGTGTTGAATCATTAACTCAAGTCAAAGATTAAATCCAAACCGCTGCGAAAGCAAAAGCAACCACATAAAAATACCGCATATGAAAAAGCAAATAACATTCTTTCTTCTTATTCTGCTAATCTGGATACTGGCGCAACAACTTTACGCCTCTTCCTCACCGCCACCGCCGCCTGACCACGGTTCTTCGGGCAACCTCTTTGGAGGCGGGGCATCGATTGGCAGCGGACTTGCCATATTGCTGGCACTGGGGCTGGGTTATGCCGCCAACAGGATCTATCGCGCCAGAAAAAAAAGCATAACATAGAAGACATCTCATGCAGACTTGAACAAGTGGTCAGAAATGTCAGGAACTTCAAACCTTTGAAAGCTGATTGGTTAAATTGTTAAAGACACTTCACGGATATTCCCCTATTGATAGAATATCATCAATGCCCGAAAGGTAATAACAGGAAAACTGCAATATCCCACAATGTATGACTAACAACATTGATGATCATGCTTCGGTAACGCAGATAGAGCCAGCCCCAGAATAAGCCGCACACCAAAGCTGCCAGCACAAGCACCGGGTTTCCTGTGGCGACATGCACGGCGGCATAGAGAAATGTCGCCAGGATAAACCCTGCTCTTTGCCCGAACCGTTTCATAAAGTGGCGTTGCAGGTATGCCCGCCAGAAGAACTCTTCACCGGGGCCGATCACCAGCAGCATGAGGATGCCGATACGCAGCGGGGAGGCATCCTGTTTGAATGAATATACATCGCTGATGCCTGCCCCCGCATCTTTAAAAATCATGCGAATAAGATAATTGCCCGCATAAAACACCAGAAAAAGGATGACAGCGGCCAGCAAGCCTGTCAGAGCCTTTCGCCAGACCATCTCCCCGAGATCCTTTCTTATCATAGCGGTATATTCCCTGTCAAAATATATCACCAGGAACATCAACAGAATCAGGTTGCTGCTCATCCAGTACCAGAAATCAAAGCTGCCGGCCCTTTGGAAAGTGAACATAAATACAAAGGCCATAACAGCAAAAAGGGTAACCAACCACAGTTGATTACCCCTGAGCCATGAAAATGTTTTTTTTACGGTCATATCCAGGTCCTGATCACGGCCTCCAGCACCAGTGCGATTGTACACAACAGCCCGAAAGCCAGGTTAAACTGGGCCGTGGCACCGTCGAGGGCAATAAAATCGATGGGGTTTTTGGGTTGCCTGCGCCGGAGAGCCTTTTGCCAAAGCCTCAATGCCATTGGAAGCGACAGTACCACGATGGCAAAGGTAAAGGGCATGAAGGCCATGGAAGGGAACAGAAAATACGGAATCAGAATAAGTGCCAAAACCATAAAGAAGGGACCAAATATGAGATAGCCGTAATATCTTAACGATGCCTTGTCGCCAAGCATGGAGGCAATGGTGCGGATCTGCCCCTCCCGGTCGGATTTGATGTCGCGCCAATTGTTGGCATGTAGAATGGCGATCACCAGGGTTGACATGGGGATGGCCCAGATAACGGGTATCCAGGAGAGCGTACCGGTTTGCACATACCAGGCTCCGAGGGAGCCGAGAATGCCAAAATTCAGGAATACCGCCAGGTCGCCAAGGGCGCGATATTTGAGGGCAAGCCTGCCGCCGATCGAATAGAAGACACCGATCAGCAGGCCGGGCAGGCCGATCAGCAGAAGAACCGGGCCGACAGCATATGCCAGATACAGGCCTATCAGGGCACCCAGTGAAAAAAGCAGTATACTGGCCACCTTCGCCTCCCGGATGGTGATGAGCCTGCGCACAACACCGCCGCTGACAGGAGCCGGAACCTTGTCAAGTCCCTTCTGGAAATCGATGATATCGTTCAGCACGTTGGCTCCCGAATGCAGGATGAGCATGCCAAAAAACGCAAGCAAAAAATAGCCTGTATGAAGGGCCGCTCCACTGTAGACATAGGCCAGCACGGTACCGAATACCACCGGGATGGTGGAAGCGGGAAATGAAAAGGGCCGCAGGGATATCCACCACTTTTTAAAAAAGGAAATATCGTTTTTCTCCATTTTGGTCGATTGTTTCAGATTTTAACAAGCAAAGCCCGTAAAAGTTTATCCGGCTGCAAGTTTATGAAAAAAACGGGTATGGCAGCCAAAGAAAAAAAACCAAAAAGGGTTGCCAGCCTTATTAGGGTTGGCAACCCTAATAAGGCTGGCAACCCTGACAAGCTGGCATAAAGAAGCCATTTTTTTTGAAAATATTTGCATGGGTGTTGGTATCTTCGCCCGACATTATTTCTAAGCATGAAGCTTAAAAGGCTTTTTTACGACATATGGGAGTCGGTTTCGGGCACTGAGCAGGATTTTACCAGTGGCAGCCTGGGCAGGGCCATCCTGCTGCTTTCTGTTCCCATGGTGTTGGAAATGGTCATGGAATCATTATTTGCCGTAGCCGACATATATTTTGTTTCAAAACTTGGCTCCGATGCCGTTGCCGTTGTTGGCATCACCGAATCGCTGATCACCATCGTGTATGCCGTGGCTGTGGGACTGAGCATGGCCACAACAGCCCTTGTATCGAGGAGGATTGGAGAAAAACGTCACCGGGAGGCCGGGAATATTGCTTTCCAGGCCATCATCACAGGCCTGGGAATATCCATGCTCATCGCCTGGGCCGGATGGTTCTTTTCGGAAGAATTGCTTGGCATGATGGGTATAAGCAACGACATTGCCTCCACGATGTCGGGTTATACTGCATGGATGATCGGAGGCAATTCGGTGATCATGCTCCTGTTCATCATCAATGCTGTTTTCAGGAGTTCGGGAGATGCCGCCATTTCCATGCGGGTGCTGATCCTGGCCAATGGCCTGAACATCATTTTGGATCCCTGCCTGATATTTGGGCTCGGACCATTTCCCGAACTGGGTATTACAGGTGCGGCCATCGCCACCAACATTGGAAGGGGCATCGCTGTTAGCTACCAGTTATTCCTGCTTTTTAACGGCAGGCACAGGATCCGGCTGGGGTGGAAAAGCATCCGGATTATGCCATCGGTAATTAATGAGATACTTAGAATATCGGCCGGAGGTATCATGCAAACACTGATCGCAACTTCAAGCTGGATAGGCATGATCAGGATACTTGCCGTGTTCGGCAATGAAGTTTTGGCCGGTTACACCATCGCCATCAGAATCATCATTTTTGCCATCCTGCCATCCTGGGGGATCAGCAATGCTGCCGCCACCCTGGTCGGGCAAAACCTTGGGGCGAATAAACCCGCCCGCGCCGAACGCTCGGTCTGGATCACAGGAGCAGTGAATGTGATCATGCTGGGATTGATCGGACTGGTGCTGGTCATCTGGCCTTCCCATTTCATTGGACTGTTCATGGATGACCCTGTGGTGTTAAGGCACGGGAGCCTGGCATTGCAGGTCATCAGCCTGGGTTTTCTGGCTTACGGCCTGGGCATGGTCATGATACAGGCTTTTAACGGAGCCGGCGACACCAGCACGCCAACATGGATCAATTTTTTCTGCTTCTGGCTGCTGGAGATCCCCCTTGCCTATACCCTGGCACAACTCATGGGCTTCAGGGAATATGGCGTTTTCTTCGCAATACTAAGCGCAGAAACGGTGATGACTATTTTAGCAGTGATACTTTTCAGGCGCGGGAAGTGGAAAATGAAGAAGGTTTAAAAAAAGGGTTGCCAGCCTTATTAGGGTTGGCAACCCTAATAAGGCTGGCAACCCTGATTTTTCTTATTTTTATCCCGCAAATAATAACCAGAACTATGACAAACCGCAGGAACTTCCTCAAAAACGCAGCTGCCGGGCTGGCAGGGCTGGGCATCAGCCTTCCGGGACTGGCAAACATCGGCAAAGAGATCGAAGGACATTTATCGATACCGCTGCCGAAACCCGGGCAAAAGTCGGTGATGGGATTGCGTACCGAGCCGCTGCCGGTAGTGCGCATCGGCATCATCGGACTGGGTATGCGCGGCATGGAAGCCGTGGGGAGGTTGATAAAAGTTGAAGGTGTTAAGATCACAGCAGTTTGCGACATCATTCCCGAAAGGGTTGCCAAAGCACAGGAAATCATGGCAGCCGCCGGACAGCCCGGGCCGGCCGGATACGGGGATGACGAGGAGCATTGGAAGAAGCTTTGTGAGCGTGACGATATCGATCTGGTGTATGCCTGCACACCCTGGCGGCACCATACCCCCAACGCCGTATATGCCATGAAGCACGGCAAACATATAGCCCTGGAAGTGCCGGCAGCCATGACCACCGACGAATGCTGGCAGCTTGTCGACACGGCCGAGCAAACACAACGCCATTGCATGATGCTGGAAAACTGCTGTTATGACTTCTTCGAGTTGGCAACGCTGAATATGGCCAGGAACGGGGTTTTCGGGGAAATCATGCATGCCGAATGCGCCTATATTCACGACCTGCGCTGGCTCAAGTTCGAAAAGGAAAACGGCTACCAGGGCATGTGGCGGCTCAAGTGGAGCGAAGGGCATACCGGAAACCTCTACCCCACCCACGGCCTCGGACCCGTGGCACAGATCATGGGCATCAACAGGGGCGACCGCTTCGATTATCTCTCTTCCATGTCGACAAAGCAAACCGGCATGTCGCTATACGCAGAAAATACCTTTGGCAGCGACTCCAAGGAGGCCCGGCAGCATTATGAGCTCGGCGACATGAACACCACACTCATCAGGACCATTCAGGGCAAAACCATCATGGTACAGCACGACACCACGAGTCCAAGGCCATATAGCCGCATCCACCTGATCAGCGGCACCAAAGGCATGGCACAGAAATGGCCTTTGCGGCGGATCGCCCTTGAACCCGACTCCCACCACTGGCTCGACGATGATAAATACGACCAACTGATCAATGAATACGAGCACCCGCTGGCTAAAAAGATCGGGGAAAAAGCCCGTGCGGTTGGCGGACACGGCGGTATGGATTTCATCATGGACTGGCGGCTGATCCAATGCCTGCGCGAAGGCCTGCCCCTCGACCAGGATGTTTACGACGCCGCTTCATGGTCGGCGATCGTGGAACTCAGCGAAATGTCGGTAAAAGATAAAAGCAACGCAGTAGTGATACCGGATTTTACCCGGGGAGCCTGGAAGAATGCCAAACCACTCGGAATTGTGAGCTAAGCAGTCTGTTGATACCCGTTTTAAAAAAACGTCACAGTTTTTTTAATGTTTTTGTGAACTGCGTCCTTCCTCGCTCGTTTCACTCGCTCGTCAGGAGGACCGGCAGAAGCAAACAGGCTTCAGGAGGAATTTTGTAGCATTAACAATGTTTTTTTGTGGACTGCGTCCTTCTTCACTCGTTTCACTCGCTCGCCAGGAGGACTGCATGAGTTTTCAACAAAAAATAAGGTTATGAGCCCCCCAACCCCCTCTCTTTTAACAACAACGACAATTAAACATATATTTGAAAAAAAACTGTCTAACCACATTAGACCAGTTCATAATACTCATTTTCTGGAATTAAAAAATGAAGAAGTGAAAAAGATGTAACTTTACCATGCAAAGCTACTCAAAGAGGACTGACTCTCCCAGACACACTAAATGTAACACTACCGGTTTCCCAACTTAGCAACGGAATTATGTTGAACAGCGCAAAAAACTACTTGAACAGCTTACAGAAATAGTAAACTTCGGAAAATATTGAGGATTGGTAATCAATAATGATATCTGGGTTCAGAAGATCAGCTTGTGCGGCTGCATTGAGTGGCTTGGCAATGTGTGTGGCTGCCAAGCGTTGGCATTTCTATTTGTTTAATGTGCTTTCTAATATTGTCCTGAATTCGTTTTCGTTAGCATAGTTATAGAAAGGAACTGCTGTTATCAAATAAGTGTCAGTGTGGATTTTGATAGTCTTTTGTTCGGTTCTGATTTCCTTCAAAAAGTCCTCTTTCCATTTGTCGTGACCCAACAAGTGATTCCCTTTAGGCTCAATGAAAACCTGAAAAGTCATTTGTTCTCCGTCACGCTGCTTACAAAACAATAGAAAGTCAGGTTCAAAAGCCCGTCCTAGTTTGTCGAAGATTTTAATTTCCCTTTCGTTGCGGATAAGGTAAATGTTCTCAAACTTCTGATTCAGTCCGTCAAAACGTCTGGCAAAGAGTTCTACAAATTTCTTTTCTTCACTTGTTCCGTAGTTGGCATTGTAAACATACCAAGGCTCATTGGCTACCAATGTTTCTTGACCGTCTGCCCTTTCACTGTCTTTACAAACTTTGATTTCCTTGTCCTTAAAAACTTTGTGAATTGGCTCTTTGATGTAGTCTGAACCTTCGTATTCTGTTAAATTACTTTTTATGTCTGCTTGTATGCTTTTTAAAAGTCCATTCAGGGCTTGTAAATAGTCAAAGTGGCTAATCTCGTTTAATCGGTTTGCTGTTCCGCTAAATTTAATTTCCAATCCTGCTAAATAGTCTATGCTGTCAATGAAGTTGGATAGCGAACCTACGCTTGGAAAGTAATGCGATAAACTGTCAAAGTAAAAAAACGGATTTTGACTTAACGCAAAACGGATTGTGTTCTTCGGAATATCAGTCAGCTTTACATCTTTGGACTTAACTATTTCTGTTTCACTAGCATCCGCTTCCTCAAAAACAACTGACATTTTTCCTGCGCCCGAAGATAAAGGGTGAGGGTGGTTTGTCTTCTTTACTCCTAAGTCGGCAAATGATTTTATGTTGTCAAAACTCTTTGGAATTTTCTTATTGAAGAAAACGTGTCCATCTCGGTAAAAGTCAGTGCCCTTAAAGTCTAATTTTAAAGTTAGTTGTTTGTTAACAAGGTTTTCGTCATCTTCATAAATACCCGATGCCACAAGGGCTTTCTTCAATTCCGAAATGTACCGGCTATCTTCCTTAGTGTGATAATAAAGTTCTTCCAAAGTTTTTAAGTCATTGGAAATATCATCATCAAATTTTCGGGTAAACTTGTCTTGTCCTTCTTCCAAAGCAAAAGGATAATATCTTGCACCACGACCAATTAACTGGGCTTCTGAAAGTGTAGTTTTACCAACAGTAGTGTTCGTTCCGCCTGTGTTTTGGATATTTCGGTGATATTGTGCCACCTGTTTCGGGCATGTTGTGCCACTGCAAACAGATGTAATTTCCTGGCCAAAATTAAACATTAATTTGTTTTT
>CAYOLA010000095.1:0-14753 GCA_964404735.1 uncultured Bacteroidales bacterium | reverse complement strand
GACACTGGGATTCTTTGCGAATATGGAATACCGGCAGTTCGATCTGTCGTTCCTGTGGACCGGAGCCTTCGGACACGAGATATTCAACGGATCGCAACGACAGGATCTTCGTTATACGAACAGGACCACAGAAATCCTGGACCGCTGGACAGGTGAAGGTACATCTGACGAGATCCCCCGTTACACATGGATCGACGTGAACAATAACTACCGTGTTTCTGACCTGTATATTGAGAATGGCTCATACCTCAGGCTGAAAAACATACAGCTCGGGTATACGCTTCCCAAAAGTATCCTGAGCCGGATCGATGCCCTGACATGGCGTTTCTACATTTCCGTTGAAAACCTGGTAACAATAACCAAATATAGCGGTGCAGACCCCGAAATTGGCGCCATGAGCTCATTTGATATTGGTATCGACAGGGGTGTTTACCCCCAGGCCAGGACGTTTCGCTTTGGTACAACAATTACTTTTTAACCGGAAAAACAGCAAATCATGAAAAAGTATAAATCAATACCCGTCCTTTTACTGACCCTTGCAGTTTCACTGGGTGCCTGCAAGAAAGAATTCCTCGACCGAAATCCGCTCGACCAGGAGGTGACCACGAATTTCTACACCACCGAAGAAGGTGTCTTTGCCGGGCTGGTGGCTGTGTATGATGTGCTTGGATACCAGTCTACGCCCGGTGTTTCCTGGGCGCCTTTCATTACCATGGCCGACATATTGTCTGATGATTGTTTTGCTGGCGGGGCCGATGCAAATGACGGGCAGGACGAGGATGAACTGAATAATTATAACATCCCGCCAACCAACAAGATCGTACATTCCATCTGGATAAAAAACTATATCGGGATATACCGTGCCAATCTACTGATGGAAAAAATCGATGAGTGTGACCCGACACCCGAATTCAAAAAACGCGTTGTGGCCGAATGTAAATTTCTAAGGGCCTATTTCTATTTTGAACAGGTGAGGTTTTTCGAAAACATCCCCCTGCTTACAGAAACCATCAAAGGCCCATCAGAGTATGAACAGGAGCAGAATGCACCCGCTGAGGTTTACAACCAGATTGCAACCGACCTTGTCGATGCCATCAACAACCTGCCCGAGTTTATTCCGGCCGCCGAAGCGGGAAGGATCAGCAAATGGGCAGCCCAGGCATTGCTGGCAAGGGTTTACCTCTTTTACAACGGCGTTTATAATGCAGACCTCATGGCTGGGGAGCTGCAAATAAACAGGACAAAAGTGCTCGAATATCTTGAGGAACTCATCACCAGCAGCGGACATGATCTTTTTGAGAATTATGAAACCAATTTTCGGCTTGCCGGAGAATTTGGCAAGGAGTCGGTATTTGAGATCTCCTACGGCGATACGCCGCCATGGTGGGATTGGAATTATGTGCGTGGAGGTGAAGGGAACCTCTCGGCCCAGATGCAGGGCCCGCGTGTTACCGGATCCGACAAATGGAACAGGGGCTGGAGTTTTGGCACGGTGAGCCAGAAGCTTGTCAATGACCTGCAGGGCGATCCGCGTCTTTATTATACGGTTCTATTCCAGGACAGCCTTGACGGCACCCTCACCAAAGGATATCAGCATACCGGCTATTATTCAAAAAAATACAGTTCCGATGCAGAACACTGGGCCGCCGACGGGCAGTTTGAATTGAACCGTACCTGCAACCACCGGGTGATCAGGTTCTCTGATGTGCTGCTCATGGCAGCAGAACTGGGAAGCCCGAATGCTCAAGTCTATCTTGACAAGGTAAGGGACAGGGTAGGAATGCCCAGCGTACCGGCAACGATGGAGAACATCCTCCACGAAAGACGCCTGGAGTTGTCGCTGGAGGGAATCAGATATTTCGACGTGATCAGGCAGGGAATGGGCGTGGCTAACCAGGAACTAACGGTCATCGGACTCCGCGGACCGGACTATCTGGGCGATCAGGTAATATTCGACGTTACTTTTAACCCGGCGATGAGAGGATTTTTACCCATTCCCCAAACCGAAATTGACCTTTCGGGCGGACTATTTAACCAGAATATGGGCTATTGATAAATACGCAAGACGGATTGCAGGAACAGGCTTTTTTCATGTTCGACAAAGCCGGAAAGGTCATCCGCAGTAGTTAATTATTATAAACCACTCACAGGTACAATCATGCCCCTGAACAGGATCATCATCATCAGTTTCCTTGCCTTTTTTGCTGTTCTGCAATGGGCCTGCTCATCGGCAGGTGATACGGATGATGCGGAAAAACTGGCCGGACAACTCTTACGAAAGATGACCCTGGAAGAGAAGATTGGTCAGCTGCAACTGGTTCACAGCCCCGGGGGTGAACTGACTGAAGATCTGTTGCCACGCATTGCAGGGGGGGAAGTGGGAGCCATTCTCAATGAGGCCCGGCCCGGGGTGATCAGGCAATTGCAAAAGGCCGCTGTGGAGGAAAGCAGACTTGGCATACCCCTGTTGTTTGGTCGTGATGTGATCCATGGTTTTAAAACTGTTTTTCCGGTAAATATTGGAATGGCTGCCACCTTCAACCCTGATTTGGTGCGTGAAAGTGCCCATATTGCTTCTGTGGAGGCATCTGGTACCGGCATTAACTGGTATTTTGCACCCATGGTCGATATTGCCCGCGACCCGCGCTGGGGGAGGATGGCCGAAAGCTTCGGCGAAGATCCCTTCCTTGTTACGGAAATGGGACTGGCCATGCTGAAAGGATTCCGCGATGCAGAAGACCCCGGCCGGGGACCGAAGATTATTGCCTGTGCGAAACATTTTGCCGGATATGGCGCCGTAGAGGGTGGCCGCGACTATAATACGGCCAGTATTCCGGAAGTGGAACTATGGAATATCCATTTCAGGCCTTTCCTGGCCCTGAAAGAGGCAGGTATTTCCACCTTTATGACCGCTTTTAATGAACTGAACGGGATTCCCGCCTCGGGAAACGAATTCCTGTTCAGGGATATTTTAAAGGGTCGCTGGAAATTTGAAGGTTTCGTGGTCAGCGATTGGGCTTCCATTGCCGAGATGCGGATACACGGCTATGTTGCCGGCGACAGGGATGCGGCTGCCAGGGCGATGCTTGCAGGTATCGACATGGAAATGGCGGGCATTACTTTTAAAGAACATTTACCGGGGTTGATCGCTTCCGGTGAAGTGCCTGCAGATTTACTGGACGATGCCGTGCGCAGGATACTGAAAGTGAAGTATGAAGCCGGACTGTTCAGCCATCCCTATGCCGACCCTGAAAAACTTATACTGACCCCTCCCCTTGAGCATCTGGAAGTAGCCAAAAGAATTGCCATCCAAAGCCTGGTATTGCTAAAGAATGAGCATGAAACGCTGCCGCTCAGGGAAGGTTCTCTGAAAGTAGCGGTGATTGGCCCCATGGCCAACGACCGTTACGAACAACTGGGAACGTGGATTTTTGACGGTGATACGAACCTCAGTATTACACCCCTTAAAGCCTTGCAGGATATGCTGGGTGCCGAACGGGTATATTATGCCCGAGGCCTGCCCACTACCAGGTCGGATAGCAGGGAAGGCTTTCCTGATGTGATAAAAGCTGCCAGGGCGGCCGATGTGGCCATCATTTTTGCCGGAGAGGAGTCGATCCTCACAGGCGAAGCCCACAGCAGGGCTTGCCTCAACCTGCCCGGGGCACAGGATGAACTGGTGATGGAGATCGCGAAAACAGGAAAACCGCTTGTCCTGGTTGTGATGACTCCCCGGCCGCTCACCATTGGTGAAATAGCGGCTTATGCCGATGCGGTGCTGTATGCCTGGCATCCCGGCACCATGGGTGGACCGGCCATCGCGGAGGTGCTGACCGGCCGCGAATCCCCTTCGGGGAAATTGCCAGTTACTTTTCCGAAAACAGCCGGACAGATACCGGTTTATTATTCACACAAGAATACAGGTCGTCCTTTCGATGCCGGTTCGTTTATCCCCGTCGACGAGATACCTGTCAGGAGTTTTCAAACCTCGCTCGGAAACACCAGCCACTATATGGATATCGGATTCGAACCCCTGTACCCCTTTGGCTATGGATTGTCGTATACCACTTTCGAATATAACGGGTTACAGCTTTCACGACGGGAGATTAAAAAAGAGGAGACGATTACCGTGAGCGCTGAGCTGTTAAATACCGGAATGACGGATGCGGAAGAAGTGGTACAACTATATGTGCGCGACCTGGTGGCTTCCGTCACACGTCCGGTAAAGGAACTGAAGGCTTTTAAACGGGTGTTGCTGCCGGCGGGCGAAAGCAGGACCGTTGAATTTACACTTGCTGCCGGTGAGCTTGGTTTCTACGACAAGGATGGGAACTACATTCTCGAGCCGGGCGATTTCCAGATATGGATCGGCGGAAGCTCCGACGCAACATTGAGTGCCATATTTACCATTATCCCCTGGTCTTATGAATAAACATCAAAAATATACGGTAAAAATATCATTGATCGTTGCCATGGGGGGATTCCTGATGGGTTTTGACGCATCGGTGATCTCGGGTGTGATCAGGTTTATTGAACCTGAGTTTGGCCTGAGCAGCTTGCAGGTGGGCTGGGCTGTCAGTTCCCTGACCCTCACGGCCACCTTGGCCATGATGCTGGCCGGACCACTCAGCACAGTTTATGGCCGGAAGCCTTTGCTAAAGATTACGGCCATGCTGTATGCGATTTCTGCGATCGGCTCGGCCCTGGCACCGGATTATGCCACCCTGGTAATCGCCCGTATGATCGGCGGGCTGGGTGTGGGAGCCTCCCTGATCATCGCTCCCATGTACATTGCCGAGATCTCCCCCCCCGGCATCAGGGGGCGCATGGTCTCCTTTAACCAGTTGAACATCGTGCTCGGCATCTCTGTGGCTTTCTTTACCAATTACCTGATTCTTAAGATGGGGCAATCAGGGAGTGCCTGGACCCAGTCCCTGCTCATCCACGAGGAACAGTGGCGGTGGATGCTGGGCCTGGAATTGCTGCCGGCTATTTTCTATTTTGGCTTTCTGTTCACGGTGCCGGAAAGTCCGAGGTGGCTGATTATGAAAAACAGAGAACCCGAAGCCCTGGATACACTAAAAAGGGTTTCGTCAGTTATGCAGGCCCAAAAGATCATTGAGGCCGTAAAGGCATCCCTGGCGGGCGAAAAGCAAAAGACCAGGATCCCCGTTTCGGAATTGTTCAAGCCCGCTCTGCGCCTGGTGCTGACCATCGGTATTGTCATAGCCGTGCTGCAGCAGATCACCGGTATCAACTCCGTGTTTTTCTATGCGCCGATGATCTTTGAACAGTCGGGTATCGGTATCGATGCCTCTTTTTCGCAAGCCATCCTGGTGGGGGTCACCAACCTGGTGTTTACCATCATCGCCATCATGTTAATCGACAGGTTTGGCCGGAGGATATTGCTGATTTTCGGCCTTTCGGGAATAGCCATCAGCATGTTTGTGCTGGCACTGGGCTTCGGATCGGCCACCTATACCCTCGACAGGAATGCGGTCGAATCCCTGCCCGAACATGTTGACCGTGCCAGGGCTGCCCGGCTTGAAGGGATCACCTTTAACAGCGATATTGCCTTCAAGGCAGCGGTGGAAGATGCTTTTGGAGCAACAGCCGCCAAAGAGGTTACCCCCGACCTGATCACCAATGCCATCAGAATGAATTCGATGATGATATTGCTGGGAATCATCGGCTTTGTGGCCTCATTTGCCATGTCGCTCGGGCCGGTAATGTGGGTGCTGTTCTCCGAACTTTTCCCAAACTATATACGGGGGCTTGCCATATCCTTTGCCGGTTTTATCAATTCGGGGGTAAGCTTCCTTGTGCAACTGGTCTTCCCCTGGGAACTTTCGGTGCTGGGTTCGTCAAATACCTTTCTTATCTATGGTATATTTGCAGCGCTGGGGTTGGTGTTCGTGATGATGTTCCTGCCCGAGACAAAGAACAAATCGCTCGAGGAACTTGAAATACTCCTGGTAAATAAAAAGAAACCGGCTTTAGCCAAAGAATAATGAAAAGCTTATTAAATTCAGAAATATAAAAACAACAAAAATGATTAAATACACCCGGATTATCACAATTGTGCTGCTGGCATTCATGGTATCGTGCAGCAACATGAATGATCATAAAAAGGGCATGAACGGCCCGGCAAAAGTGGAATTGAAAAAGCAGGGCGATACATATCGGCTTCATGTAAATGATAAACCATTTTATGTGCTGGGAGCCGGCCTGGAAGGAGGCAGCATAGAAAAACTTGCCCGGTATGGCGGCAATGCCATGCGAACCTGGCGTACCGACAATTTCTTCAGAAGCGGACAGGAGGTGCTGGACGAAGCCTATAAACATGGCATCATGGTATGTATGGGCATCGAAATTGCCAGGGAAAGACATGGCTTTGACTATGACGATACGCTGGCTGTGAAACAGCAGTTCGAATATGCCAGGGGTGAAGTGTTGAAATACAAGGACCACCCGGCCCTGCTGGCCTGGGGTATTGGCAACGAGTTGAATCTGCATTACAGCAATCCGAAAGTTTGGGATGCGGTGGAGGAGATTGCCCAAATGATACGCAACACTGATCCCAATCACCCTGTTACCACTATGTTGGCGGGGGCAGACAGGGATGTAATACTGAAGGTGACCGAAGGATGTCCTTCTCTTGATTTTTTATGTTTTCAGCTATACGGCGACATTGTGAACCTGCCATCATATATTATTGAGAGCGGTTATAAAGGTCCTTTTTTAGTCAGCGAATGGGGTGCCACCGGGCACTGGGAAGTTGCAAAAACCGAGTGGGGCAGGCCGATCGAACAAACCAGTCACGAAAAGGCCATCGCCTACCGTGAGCGATACGAAAATGTGATCGCCGCCCTCCATGAGCAGTGTATGGGATCATTTGTATTTTTATGGGGACAAAAACAGGAACGGACACCAACCTGGTACGGAATGTTCCTCGAAAACGGGGTGAGTACCGAGTCTACTGATGTGATGCAATTTCTGTGGACAGGCAACTGGCCCGAAAACAGGTCGCCCGAGCTCAGACAATTCCTGCTGGATGGCAAGTCGACTTATGATAATGTAAAGCTTTTGCCCGGAAAAACTTATGAAGCCAGTGTTACGGTCATCGACCACGAAGGCGATGAACTTGAATATGTATGGGAAATACTCCCGGAAGTACCGGAAAATATGCAGAGCGATGGCGGGGATTTTGAACAAAGACCGCCTACCATCATGAAGATGGAAACGGACGGAAACCGGGTCATCTTTAGCGCTCCTGATGAAAATGGGCAGTACAGGCTTTTTATTTATGCTTTCGATGGACGCGGTAAGGGGGCAACGGCTAACATCCCGTTTCTTGTCCGCTAAGATAGCAATCACCATAAAAAGAGAGGGAGGCAATGATGAAGTATCAGGGTGATATAAACAAGACTGGCGGATTGGCCGCCAGAAAGAAATCGGGGCCGCTTTGGGAATTCCTGCCAGGTGATGACGGTTCATTTATCTCACCTTTTGCAGACTATATCTCGGGGCTCTATTTCCCCCTGATGAACAGCCGCGGGATGAAATGTTCAGTCACACCGGAACTAAAAGGCGATGTTGCTGCTTCTTTCCGGCACTACCTCACTGCACCCACAGTAACGGAAGAATTACACAGAAATGTAGCGGGCCGGAACTTCTGGGTGAAGATCGATGGGCGGCAGGCCTGGTCTGCCACCGGCAACAGCGCGGTGCAGAAAGCGGCGAAGTGGGATGCAAATGGCGATGTATCGGAAGTGGAAGGCCGGATAGGCGCATTTATCAGCAGAAGGAAAAATGAAAGCCTTGGCATTGCGTGCGAGATCACGGTATGTGTTCCCGAAACGGATGACCTTGTCGAACTGATGAAGGTCACGGTCAAAAACATTTCTGAAATACCACTTTCATTCATTCCCTTTTCGGCTACACCCCTTTTTGGCCGCCATGCCGATAACCTTCGCGACCACCGGCAGGTGACAACGATGTTTCAGCGGGTGTACACGGAGAAACACGGGGTGCATGTTAAACCCACCATCGTTCATGATGAGAGCGGGCACTCGGTAAACACGGTTAACTATGCCATCCTGGGTTTCGAAGCCGATGGGGCTTCACCGGAAGCTGTCTGGTCGCTGATGGCCGATTTCACCGGTGAAGGGGGTAGCCTCGACAATCCGGAAGCCGTGGCCGCTATATTGCAGCCACCTGTTTATGCCGAAGGGGAGGCCGACGGGAAAGAGGCCATCGGAGCCATGCGCTACAGTGAAAAGAAACTCATGCCGGGAGATGAGGTCGCTTATGTTATCCTCCACGGCATAACGGAACAGGAAACAGACATTGGCAGGTGGGGCAAAAAGTATGGAAGCGCCGCTAAATTTGACTTTTACCTGGATGAAACCCTTGCGCACTGGCAGCGAATAACATCTGCCGTTGCCGTGAGTACGGCCGATAATAATTTCGACAACTGGACAAAATGGGTGTCGTTCCAGTTGAAGTGCAGGCAGATATTTGGCAATTCCTATCTGCCCGACTTTGGCTACGGCAGGGGGGGGCGCGGCTGGCGCGACCTCTGGCAGGACCTGCTTTCGATATTTCTCCTCGATCCCGAGGGTGCCAGGGAAGAGATCATCAACAGCATGAAAGGCGTACGCGTGGATGGATCCAATGCCACCATTATCGGTACGGAACCCGGCTCCTTCATCGCCGACCGCAACAATGTGCCGCGAAGCTGGTGCGACCACGGTGCCTGGCCGGTCTTTGTCATCAGTTTCTATATTGACCAGACCGGCGATTATGATATCCTCTTCAAAGATATTCCATACTGGAAAGACCGCTTTAGCCACCGCAGCAAAAAGACCGATCCAACTTATGACCCTGCGGAAGGTCACTGGCAGAAAACTCCCGATGGCAGCGTTTATCATGCCGGCATTCTCGAACATTTGCTGATACAACAGCTCACCGCCTTTTATAATGTCGGAGGCCACAACATCCTGCTCCTTGAAGGGGCCGACTGGAACGATACCTACGATATGGCCCGCGAAAAAGGCGAGTCGCCGGGTTTCTATGCCTTTTATGCCCAAAACCTGCGAACCATAGCCCAATGGCTGAAAGTCCTGGCCGGAAGAGGGGTAGCATATATTCATCTGCTCAGGGAAGTGAATGCCATGCTTAACACCAACGGCCATACAGGTCCCTATAACAGGACCCAAAAGCAGAAAAGGCTGCAGGAATATTTTGATACGGTGACCGGCCGGGTGAGTGGTGAAAAAATATGTGTAGGGGTTCAGACACTCATCCTTGACCTGTTGCTCAAAGCCGACCATATTACAGAGGTCCTGCAGGAACAGGAATGGATACAGCTCGACAATGACAAGGGATTTTATAACGGGCATTACGATAACCTGGGGAAAGCCGTTGACGGGCGGCGGGGCGACAGGGTAATGATGGATCTCACCACCCAGGTGATGGCCATTCTGCACGATCTGGCCGGCAAAGACAGGATCAGGGCCATGATGAAGGCTGCTGACCGTTACCTGAAGGACGGCAAAGGTTACAGGCTTTGCACACCTTTTCCGGCTGTCGACATGAATGTTGGCCGGATCACCGGCTTTGTTTATGGCAACAAGGAACATGGCAGCAAGTGGATGCAGCAGAATGTCATGCTCGCCAACGGGCTGTACCGGCATGGTTTCGGCAAAATGGCCCACGATATCATGGAGGATGCCTACCGGCTGAGTACAGATTCTGCCAGTTCGCGGATTTTCCCCGGCCTTCCTTCGTATTTTGGCCCGGGCGACAAGGGTGCCTACGCATACCTCACCGGCTCTTCGGCCTGGTACCTGCTCACCCTCACCACGCGGGTGTTCGGGGTACGGGGTGAAGAGGGCAGTCTCTGCCTTCAGCCCGCGCTGCAGCCCACGCAATTTGACGAAAACGGAACCGCCACCATCAGATGTACCTTCAGGGGTTTCCGGCTGGCTGTGACTTACCACCTGGTGATGGGTCACAAGACGTACTTCTATACCCTTGACGGCATACAGATCAACGGGAAACAACCACAAACTTTGGTGGCCGACGGGAACAGGTATGTCATCGCTGTGGAAGAACTGCAACGACTCTGCCATAAAAAGGAGAATAAAATTGAAGTTGAGTTGATTCCGGTTCCGAGGGATGGGTAGATAATTAGATGGCCGATAATGTAATATTGTTATATTGTTATATTGTTATATTGTTGGTGTGGGTGTTAACTCAAAAGCTTATCCCGTCAGGCAGGCTTAGTGGATGAACCACAAACTTTTGGCAAGCCGGGCAACGGCAAAATACATTTTCTTTCTTCTTCCTATGGTTTTCATCCCCTGCCTCATTTTTCCTGTTGATTTTGATTTTTCGGTGACTATCCTTACATTTGTTTTCTTGCGAATACTTTAAAGCAATATAATTATGAAAAATCAATTCCCGTTTTTTGCCATGCTGATCCTGCTAATGGCTTTTGCTGCCTGCCGGCAGGAAGCGCCCGATACTTTTACTGATTCCCGCGATGGCAAGCAGTACCCCTATGTTCAGATTGGTGACCAGGTATGGATGGCTGCGAATCTTCGTTATAAACCGGAGAGTGGCGCCTATTATGCTTATAATGATGATGAGGCGTATGGCGAGCAGATGGGTTATCTCTATGATTGGCAAAATGCCTGTGAGGTTTGTCCGGATGGCTGGCACCTGCCCGGTCGCGACGAGTGGGATATACTGACCAGCTACCTGGGCGGCATGGAGGTGGCCGGTACAGCGCTGAAAGCTCCCGATGCCGAACGATGGAAGACCGAAGTGGATGAGAATTTCAACAGCAGTGGTTTCACGGCCCTGCCCGAAGGGGTACGCCGTTACGACGGACGTTTTTCCTACCGCGACCGCTACACGTATTTCTGGTCGGCCAGCGACGGCCGCCGCAGCGAAGAAGCATGGACCTACGCCCTCGACGGACCGCAGAAAAGCGTCTTCCGCATCTCCTGGGACAAGAACAATGCCCTCAGCGTACGCTGCGTGAAGGACAGGGAATAACGTTTTGCATGTTGCGTTAATGAGTTGAGAGTTCCAATCGTTTAATGACTTGCTGTGATTGGCAGGGGGTATATGGCTGTATTGTTATATTGCCATATTGTTAAATGGTTGAATGGTTAAAATGTTCCAGGGCCTGACTGAGGACTTCGGTCAAGCTGTTTAACCACCGACATCTCGGGGCAAGCAATATTACAATATAACCATATAATTCCCGGGGACTCCGGTTAAGCTGTTTAACAACAATCACCTTTGCTTTGATCCATTAAACCTGCTTTTTCCACTTGCTGTTCAATATCACTTCAGCCCTTTGCTTTCCAGGAATGGATCGATGGAGGGTTCGTGGCCGCGGAAAAGCACATAAGCTTCCATTCCCTCCCAGGTGCCGTTCCCGGCCAGGATGTATTTCCTGAATTTTTTTGCCAGTTCGGGATTATAGAGGTCGCCTGATTCCTCGAAGGCGCGAAAGGCATCGGCATCGAGCACGCCTGCCCACTGGTATACGTAGTAGCCTGAAGCATAGCCCGATCCGAAGATATGCCCGAAATTGGTCGTGCGGTAGCGTGGGATGATTTCCGGGATCAGACCGATGCGGTCCATGGATTGCTTTTCAAATCCGTTCACATCCGTTTGGGCCGTCAGGGTAGCGGTATGCCAGTCCATGTCGAGGATGGCTGCCGCGAGGTATTCGGTGTTTTCAAAGCCCTGGTTGAAGTACTTGCTGTTCTGAAGTTTTTCGATCAGCTCGTCGGGCATGGGCTCACCGCTTTCGTAATGCCTGGCGTAGGTTTTCAGCACCTGGGGATGGGCGGCCCAGTTTTCGAGGATCTGTGAGGGCAGCTCTACAAAATCGCGCGGTACGCTGCGGCTGGTGCGGTCGTAGTGGCCCATGGCGAAGAGGTTATGCAGGGCATGGCCGAACTCGTGGAAGTAGGTAAGGGTTTCGTCCCAGCTTAGCAGGGCAGGGGTATTTCCCGCTGGCCTGGAGAAGTTCATCACGATGGTTACAATGGGTACGATCCTTTCGCCTTCGCGCCATGCGCCCCCGCGGTAGGTGCCGCACCAGGCGCCGCTGCGCTTACCCGGACGCGGATGCGGGTCGATATATAACAGCCCGAGCAGGCTGCCGTCATGGTCGAGCACTTCGTAGGCTTCCACTTCCTGATGGTAAACAGGTGCATCGTCACGTTTCACATAACTGAGGCCGTAAAGTTTATTTGTCAGGTTGAAGATCCCTTCGCGCACATGCCCGATTGGCAGGTAGGGCTTGATGGCTTCTTCGCGGAGGTCGTACTTTTCGTTTCGGACGATCTCGGCGTAATACCACCAGTCTGCGGGCGCCAGCGCATAATTTTCGCCACGCCGGTCGATAATGGCCTGCATATCGTCGCGCTCGCTCCTGGCCCTTTCCAGCGAAGGTTCCCAAACCTTATAGAGGAATTCATAAACGTTGGCGGGTGTGCCGGCCATCTGATCGCTGGTGAAATAGGCCGCGTAGTTTTCGTAACCCAGCATTTCGGCCATCTGCCCCCGCAGTAGCATCAACTCGATGAAGAGCTCCTTGTTATCGTACTCGTTATTGTTGTTCCCGCGCATGGTGTAGGCCGTATAGAGCTGTTCGCGCAATTCGCGGCGTTCCGAGAATTGCAGGAAAGGGATCCAGCTTGGCTTGGCAAGGGTGAATACCCATTTGCCTTCGAGGCCGGCCCCGATGGCTTCCTCCCGTGCTGCAGCCACTACCCGTTCGGGAAGCCCGGCAAGATCTTCCTCCCGGTCGATCACCAGTTTAAAGCCGTTATTCTCGGCCAGGAGGTTCTGGCTGAGTTGAAGGGATATGGCCGACATGCGTTCGTTGATCTTTTTCAGTTCGTTGCGTTGTTCTTCGGGCAGGGCCGCTCCGTTGCGTGCGAAGTCGTCGTAGATCTTTTCCACCAGCCGAAGCTGTTCCCTGTCGAGGCCGGATTCCAGCCGGGTTTGGTAAACCTTTTGAATGCGCGCAAACAGCTCCTGGTTAAAGCGGATGCCGTTTCGGTGTGCAGCCATCATGGCGGTGATCTCCTTTGCCGCTTCCTGCATGGCATCGTTGGTGTTGGCACCGTTCAATCCAAAGAATATTTTGTTGATGCGGTCGATAAGTTCACCCGAATGATCGAAGGTTAGTATGGTATTTTCGAAGTCGGGATCGGCAGGATCGTTCACGATGGCATCGATCTCCTGTTCATGTATCCGGATGGCTTCTTTAAGTGCCGGAATGTAATGAGGGGTTTCTATCAGGTCGAAGGGAGGCGCCCCGAAAGGTGTGTTGAAGGTTCCCAGCAGGGGATTGCCGGTTTGCGGTTTGCAGCTCATAATAATGGTGATGGTTGCGATTAATAACAGATTGGTGATCTTCATCCTTGCGTTTTTTGCGTTAGACATATAAAGGCTTCAGGCAATTTTGCATGTATTGACAAAGGTAGGGATTTTTGGGGATATGCCCGGCTTCCCGCCAGAGCGGGGAAGGTATAAAATTCTGTATTCTGTATGGTCGATGTGATGTGCGATTGAAGGTTTACAGTTTGGAGCATTCGTAAGCAGAAAAATGATATAAAACCAAGCTGGCGCGCGTAAGCGGGGTCATACCCGGCATTCGCCTTCGGGCTTGCACTGTGCCTTCTGTGTCGCCGACCGGAAATCCTGTAATTAAATATTGACAGAATGAAATAGATTGCGTAAATTTAATGCTTGTAAATAAAACGCCTGTCGCCAGAAAGGCAACCTACACATGGGAACATACAAGATACGCCCCCGGGTTTATGTAACCGGTATATATTGGATGATCTCATTATTCATTCAGGTCTTCTTAAACTTAAAACCCAGCCTTATGAAAAAAATGACTGTATGCTTTTTTCTTGTGCTTATCCTTGTTTTTTTGAATTTTCAAGCCTTCGCCCAGCCAAAATTATGGGGAACCCTTCCATGGGGTGGGATTACAGAATCGGGAGTGATCTATGAAATCGACCTGGCACAGGGTGGATTTGATGTGGTTCATACCTTTATAAAATACAATGGCGAACACCCGCGCGACAACCTTCTTCATGCCGGTAACGGGAAATTGTATGGGATAGCCGAAGGAGGATTCGGCAGCTTTGGCAGCATCATCTATGAATATGATCCCCTTGCAAATACATTTGCCGTTGTCCATGATTTCTACGATCCTTATACTTCTGTGACCCTCTCGGCCGGAAGCAGCAGTCTGATGCAGGCATCAAACGGAAAGATATACGGTTATACGCAATACGGGGGATTCTTTAACGATGGCCAGTTGTTCGAATTCGATCCTGACGATTATTCATATGAAGCGAAAGCGGACTTTGAGGTAAGCGGAATGGGTAAGCACCCCGTTGGCACACTTTGTGAAGCCGCAAACGGAAAACTCTATGGGGTTACCGAACAGGGAGGCGATTTTGGATATGGTGTGCTGTTTGAATATGCCCCGGTCACCAACGCTATAATGGTCCGTGAGAGTTTTGATGAAATTAATTATGGCCGGGATCCCTCCTGGGGCGTTATCCAGGCCACCAATGGCAAGCTTTACGGGATGACATACAGTGGAGGGGCAAACCTGCATGGGGTAATCTATAGCTATGAACCCGGAACCGGTATTTTTACCAAACTTCATGATTTCAACAGTTCCGCCTCAGGCCGTT
>CAYOLA010000094.1:0-4514 GCA_964404735.1 uncultured Bacteroidales bacterium | reverse complement strand
CCGTGGCAATACCCTCGCTTTCCTCATGGCCAGCGCCTGGCACGACCTTTTCATCATGAAATCCACCGACAATGGTGATACCTGGGAAAAGATCATTGTATGGGAACATCCCTACCCGTTCTTCGACTGGAACACCACCATTGCCGACACCTTTTTCTGTGTCGACAACTCAGCCAATATTGCCATTGATGCCAGCGGAAAATGCCATGTGGTTTTTGGCATCAACAGGGTGATGCACCTCGAAGTGGGAACCACTTACAACCTCTTCCCCTATGTGGATGGTATCGGCTACTGGAACGAAGATATGGATCCCTTCTCGAACGACCACGATGCCCTCGCCCCGCCGCAATACGGCTATGCCAACAGCGAGATGATCGAAGACTATAACTATATCGGCTGGATGCAGGATGTGGACGGCGACGGGGTGATCACCCTTACTGACGACATCTATTTTTACCGGCAGCTCGGTCCGTCAACCATGCCCACCATCACCGTTGATGAACAGGACAGGGTTTTTGTTGTATTCGCTTCAACCACCGAAACCTATGTGAACGAGCCCTATAACTACAAGCACCTTTGGGCCAGGGCATATGCCAATGAATCATGGGGCGAATTCATGGATCTTACCAATGCCATTGCACATATTTTCGACGAATGTATTTTTCCGGTTCTTGCACATACTTCCGATGATTTTATCCACTACATATACCAGACCGACATAACCCCGGGAACAGGAGTGGATGATGACCATGCCTATCAGGAAAACCTGATCTATTACGGGCAACTGGCCAAATCGGAACTGATCGGGATCCCTGAACTGAGTCAGAAAACCAATAACCTGAGCGTTGACCAGAGCTTTCCGAACCCATGCCGTAATGCTGCCAATGTGAGGATTGGTCTCGAAAAGGCGGGTACTGTCAAAATCGAAGTTAACAATGCCATCGGGCAGAAAATGACCGAAATAGACAAAGGTCTCCTGCAGGCCGGTTCGCACCTGGTGAAATTTGATGTAAGAGGCTTTGATGCCGGCCTGTATTTCTATACGGTTATCAATGGCTCCGATCGCATTACCAAATCATTTATCGTAGAATAAAGATAAATTTTGTCATTGAAGATAACGGGTTTCGGGCTTCGGCACGGGAACCCGTTTTTTTTGTCAGGAGCCTGGTTTTTGAAAAATGATCTGCTCCTTATATTTTATTTGTATCTTGCAGTATCATTTTTTCGCTTCCGCAGATAACGGATGCCTGAATGATAAGATAAAGCGGAGGATCATCCTCCCACATGAAAATATGAACCAAAAACGCAGAAAAATGAAAAGACCCATCCTTTTTGCCATGCTTCTGTGTGCCGGCATGGCACTGAATGCACAGAACATCCCGCAGGTACAGAAATCAGTCCTGCACACCATGGTAACCGTTGACTATGTTCGTCCGGCACATACCATGAACCCTTTTATGAACCATGCTGTGAACACGGTCAGTAACAAAGCGATGCTTGACCCCTTCGAAACCGAGCTTGGCGAAACTTTTTACGACCTGCAGTCGAATGCCTCGATCAACAACCGTTTTCAGGTATGGGGCGACGGCACCATGGCAGCCGTGTGGACCCGTGGCATGGAGGCGGCCGCCTTCAATGACAGGGGTACCGGGTACAACTTTTTTGACGGCTCATCATGGGGCGACTGGCCCACGCAGCGTATTGAGACCCGCCGCACCGGCTGGCCCAGCATTTCGGCATGGGGTGCCGGTGGTGAAGTGGTTGTGGTGCACAATGGCGTTGAAGGCCTGGAATGGCTGACGCGTGAAGAAAAGGGTACAGGTGCCTGGACACAGATCAATTTTTTGGGGCCTGCCGGCATTGAGAATGACATTACCTGGCCCAGGATGGTCACTTCGGGAGATAACAATGAGATCATTCACCTATTTGTTAACAGTTATGTGGCCTATATGAATCAACCACAGGCTTTGTTGTATTCAAGGTCGGACGATGGGGGGCAGACCTGGGATCCCCACCATGTGATCCTCGACGGCATGGGCGATGATCATTATTTTGAACTGGGAGCCGACGATTACGTTTTGGCCGCAGAGGGGAATACGGTGGCCATGCTTTACAGTTCCGACTGGGCCGACATGTTCATGATGAAATCGGACGATAACGGCGATACCTGGGAAAAAACAGTGATCTGGGAACACCCCTATCCGTTCTTCGACTGGAACACCACCGTTACCGATACATTCTTCAGCGTTTGCAATGCCGCCAACATTGCCCTCGACCCTGACGGGATGGCGCACGTGGTTTTTGCCATTAACAGGGTTGCGCATTTCGATCTGGGAACCACCTATAACCTCTGGCCATATTACGATGGCATCGGCTATTGGAACGAAGACATGGAAACCTTTTCGAATGATGTTAATGCCCTTGCACCGCCCCAGTATGGTTATGCCAGCTCGGAGATGGTCGAGGACGTGAATTATATTGGCTGGATGCAGGATGTGGACGGCGACGGTGTGGTCACCCTCAATACCGGCATCATGTACTACCAGCAGCACGGCCCGTCGACCATGCCGACCATCGGCATAAACGAGCTGGGAAATATCTATGTGATCTTTTCCTCAACCACCGAAACCTACGTGACAGAAGAATACAATTATAAACACCTTTGGTTCAGGGCTTATGAGAATGGCTCATGGGGCGGTTTTACCGACCTGTCGGAAAGTATCGTCCATATCTTTGACGAGTGCTATTATCCGGTTATCGGAGATGTTTCAGGCCAGATCATGCATTATATCTACAATGCCGACATCAGCCCCGGCCTTGCCTGGAGCGATGACCATGCCTGGCAGCAAAACCGCATCATTCACAGCCGATACGATATCCCCCTGGCGATCGGTGAAGAGATGCCGGACGGCTTAACTTTCGGGCTGAACCCGAATCCGGCCCGCGAGCGGGTAGTGGTGAGCCTGGAGCTTGAAGGGCCGGCCAATGTGGTTGTGACCATCACCAACCTGAGCGGACAAACGGTGCGGGAAGTGAGCAGGGCTGTTCAGGGCGGCCATGCCAGGATCGGTGTGGACCTGGGCGGATTGTCCCCCGGTACTTACCTTTGCAGGGTGCAGGCCGGCGGGCAGACAGCCAACAGCAAACTGATCGTTTACTAAAAAAATACATACATGCCTTGAAGCACGTGGCGCGTTTCTCAGCACCACGTGCTTTTTTTTGCCTGCAAGAATAAGGGCGGATATCTGACGGGGCCTGAAAATGAAAAGAGCCGTCTGGTCACGACAGCTCCCTCCAAAATAAACAAAACCAAATCTTTATAAGGCAAGATTATAACCTCCAAAAGTGTGCCAATTTGTTATATTGTTGTGAATCAAAATCTTGTTGTTTTGCTTATGGCGGGGGTTTTTTCATGAGCGGGAATAATTATCCCATTTTGGGAAAAATCTGCCTTTATTCCGTGCATTTCACAGCGGTTTCCTGAACAAACAAGGGGTGCCCTTTGTTAAAGGGTAGACGTCGTTTTCATGAAAAACAAAACAGTACTGGTAAGCGGTGCCACCGACGGCATCGGAAAGCAAACAGCCCTTGAACTTGCCTTGAGAGGAGCAAGGGTTCTTGTCCACGGACGCAGCCGCCGTAGCGGAAAAGAGACGGTTGAGGCGATCAGGAAACGGTCGGGGAATGCAGATGTACATTACCTGCACGCCGATCTTTCTTCGTTTGGGCAGGTGAACGATCTTGCCGCCAAAGTTACCCGAAAGTACGGTGAACTCGATGTGCTGGTCAATAATGCCGGGGTTTTTCTGAGGGAACAATTGTTTTCGGAGGATGGCATTTCCCGTGTCTTTGCCGTGAATCACCTGGCCCATTTTTCCCTGACACTTCAGTTGTTGCCCCTGCTGCTCGGATCCCCGCAGGGGAGGGTGGTAACGGTTAGTTCCGTGGCCCATGTCAACAGTCCGCGGATCGATTTCAGCGATATAGAAGAGATCAACTCCTACATTGATTACAGCGCCTATGCCCTTTCGAAGCTAGCCAATGTTTTATTTTCCAATGAACTGGCCCGGCGGCTGGAGCATACCCACGTTACCAGCAACAGCTTGCATCCCGGGGCGGTCAGCACCAAGCTGCTGCACGCCGGATTCGGCATGACCGGCCTTGGTGTGGAGGAGGGCTGTAAAACATCGGTTTTTCTCGCTTCCGACGATTCTGTGACAGGGGTTAGCGGCAGGTATTTTTCAAAGCTTGAAGAGACGGAGGCTTCTGCATTGTCATATGATCCAACCGTAAGGAAAAACCTCTGGCAACTGAGCGAGGAAGTTTGCGGCATCCGTATGGAAGACTTTATTTAATTTTGCATTTTGCCGGAGCCCTGCGGCCCGGGCATTTTATAAATTTCATATAAGGAAAATGAAGGTTTCCATAAAAGCCCTGCACGGGATCATGCTTGTTCTCTGGTGGCCTGCAGCCCTGCTTTCACAGACAGAGCCTGCCATCACAATTGCCGAACT
>CAYOLA010000093.1:0-9697 GCA_964404735.1 uncultured Bacteroidales bacterium | reverse complement strand
GCCTCCAGTTCACTGATCATAAGGCCAATCTGTTCGAAGCCGCTTTTATAGAGTACCGAACAAATCTGCACCGCTTTGGCACCGGCCAGGAGCTGTTTGATCACAGCCTTGCTGTCGTGAATGCCGGTTGAAGCAGCAATGTCGCAATGCAGCCTGCCCGAAAGCATGGCCACCCAGCGCAACGACAGGGAAAGTTCCTCGGGATGACTAAAAACATGGCTGGCGGTAATCCTGAATTTGTCGATATCGATATCGGGGGAGAAAAAGCGGTTGAACAATACCATGCCCTGTATGCCTGTCCATGAAAGCTTAAGTGCCATATTGGCAAGGCCCGAAAAATAAGAGCTTATCTTAATGGCAAGCGGGATATTGAGTTGTTTTTTTACTTTTTCGATAATCACGAAATACTCGGCTTCGTTCTGCAGTGCATCCCTTTTGGGGTCCGAGGGAAGGATGAAGATATTCAGCTCAAGCCCATCGGCGCCGGCATCCTGGATCTTTGACGCAAATGTGACCCATTCGGCGGAAGAGATACAGTTAACACTAGCAATAACCGGTATCTTTACGGCCTGTTTGGCATCCCTGATCAGGTTCAGGTAATTATCAACATCGTTAAGTTTCGTATAATTGCTGATGTAATCATCGGCTTCGGGATACTGAAAATTATTTGAACTGCTGTGCATGGTCTTATTGACCATATGTGCGATCTGTTCTTCGAACAATGATTTGAGCACCACGGCTGCTGCGCCGTTTTTCTCAATTTCGATGATATTGTCCGTTGAATTTGTCAGCCCCGAACTCCCGACGATAATGGGGTTTTTCAGCTTGATTCCCATGTAGGTGGTTGAAAGATCTGCCATTTGATGCGATTGATTAATTATTAAGGGTGAACAAATTTAGACAATTATTTTCTTTGGCAAAGGATGTTAATAATGAATTTTCCATTCGCTGAAGAGGGCTTCGTCGCCGATCACTTCCATGGCTTTGATAAAACCATCGTCGATCACGGAAAAAACCTGATAGGATGCATTTACATCCCAGAGGTTGCGTGCCATCCAAGCCTTGATCTGCTGTTTCAGGAACAGCTCTGATGTCAGGTAGCCCTCCTCGTCGTATTCAACCTCCATCTTCTCGGCAAAAGCGATAAAATCCTGCATAAAGGCCTCGTCGAGCATAAATCCGTTGATATACTCCTTCACACCGGGATATTCTGAAAGGATCTCTTCGCGGTGTTCATCAACATATTTCACGGTAAAGCGGTTCAACACGCCTTTGCGGCGCAGGTCAGTATAGTAGTCGGATATCCATGTTGAATCCCAGGGAACGAATATATCGGGCATGATCCCGCCACCGCCATATACCACACGGTTCGAAGGGGTGTAATACTTGAGTGAATCGGGAAAGCTGATGCTGTCTATGTGCATGAACTCCCCGTGCACAAAGCGGTTATAGATATCCATATAGTAATCTTCCATGCCATTGTCGTAGGGTTTTTGAATGCTCCGGCCGGTTGGGGTATGGTAACGTGATGTTGTAAGCCTGACCACCGAGCCGTCGGGAAGCGGAAAAGGCCGCTGCACCAATCCCTTGCCAAAGGAGCGCCGGCCGATGATAATCCCGCGGTCCCAGTCCTGAACGGCCCCTGAAACGATCTCGCTGGCAGAGGCGGAGCCTTCATCGATCAGGATCACCAGTTTGCCTTTCAGGTAACTACCGCCGGGTGTTGCCCAGTATTTCTGTTCCGGCGACTTCAGTCCTTCGGTATAAACAATCAGGCTGCCACCCGGCAGGAACTGGTCGGCCAGGTCAACGGCAGTGCCCAGGTAGCCACCCGAATTACCCCTCAGGTCGAGGATGAGGTTGGCCATACCCTGTCCGCGAAGATCGGCCACCGCTTCCCTGAACTCATCAACGGAGGTACGCGAAAAACGGTTAAGCTTTATGTACCCGGTTTCGGGCGAAGCCATAAAAACCGCATCAATGCTGTTGATGGGAATTTCGTCGCGTACAATGGAATAATTGATCAGGGCGTTTCTGCCTTTTCGGTGTATGCTCACATCAACGGTTGTTCCCTTACTGCCGCGCAAACGGTCCATCACATACTGGTTATTTACCTTTTCGCCGTAGGCGATGGTGTCATTGATCCGGATGATCTTGTCGCCGGCCATGATCCCGAGCTTCTCCGATGGTCCGCCGGGGATGGGGGCAATAACAAGGATTGTATCGTTATAAAGCTGAAAAGTGATGCCAATGCCCTCAAAGCTACCCCTCAACGGTTCTTCCATCCGGTCGAGTTCACGCTTGGGAATATAGGAAGAGTGGGGATCAAGGTCTTTAAGCGTAGTGATGATGGCATGTTCAACCAGTGCATCCATTTCCACTGAGTCGATGTAAGCATAGTCGAGTAACTGGTACAGGGCAACCAGCTTCTGGATGTTGTCCCTTACTTCCTGGCTCTGGCCTTTCAGAACGGGCAAAGCAAAAGCCATTAGCAGGATAAACAGGAATGTCCGGATCATTTTATTGGGCATGATAAAAATATTTAGTGTTTGGGATGTTCAAAAGTAATTAAAAAGCCTGACCGGCCATAAAAATTGCCCGGCAGGCATGTTAAAAAAAGTTAACGGGCTGAAAAGGATCAACCCCTTCCTTACCCTGATTGAAACGCTCAGTATGCCAGCAGTTCTTTTGCTGCATCGTATATTTTATCGGCGCCTGGGAGGATGGCCGCTTCCAGTATCCTGTTAAATCCAACCGGTGTGAAGGTCGACCCGATCCGCCTGACGGGGGCATCGAGATATTCAAAGGCCCTGCTGCTGATCAGGGCGGCCACTTCGCCGCCGAAGCCGGCAAACACCTTGTCCTCGTGTACCACCATGACCCGCCCGGTCTTTTTCACTGAATTGATAATGGCTTCCTCATCAAGCGGTACCAGCGATCTCAGGTCGAGCACTTCAACATCATAGCCATCTTCCTCCATAAGCTTCGATGCAGCTTTAAGGCAGAGGTGCGTGGTATTTCCATATGTAATCATGCTCAGTTGCAAACCTTCCCTTCTGAGCCGTGCCTTGCCAAAGGGAACCTCAAATTCGTCGGGCACTGTAGCTTCTGCCTGTGGATCATTGTAGAGGGCCTTTGGTTCGAGGAACATATTGGGGCCTTCCGACCGCATGCAGGTACGCAGCAATCCCGCCGCATCATCGGCGAATGAGGGGTACACGATGCGGATGCCTGGAAAGGTTGCAAGGGCACCCTCGATGGTCTGCGAATGATACAAACCGCCGCCGATGTATCCTCCCGAAGCAAGCCTGATGGTGACATTGGCCGAGAACTGTCCGTTCGACCGCCAGTAGTCGTGCGTTAGTTCAACCAGCTGCTCCATGGCAGGCCAGAAATAATCGGCAAACTCGGCCCCTTCCACCACCACACGGATATTTTTGCCGAAACGGCTCATGCCGTTGGCCGTACCAACAATAAAATCTTCTGCAATGGGTGCATTAAAAACGCGTTTGGCACCGAACTCCTGCTGCATCCCTTTGGTCACATTAAAAATGCCGCCCTTATCCTTGTTGGCAATGTCCTGCCCCCAGATAAAAGTATCGGGATTTCGCCTGAACTCTTCTTTCAGGGTGTTGTTCAGTGCTTCGATAAAACGCATTTTATTGCCACTGCCGTCCGGGATGCCGTCCTTGAATTTTTCCGGCACATAAGGTTCAGGGATGACGAAGTCGAAGATTGAAGCAGGATCAGGATCGGGTGATGCGATGACCTTTTTATGGGCGGCTGAGATCTCTTTTTTTGCTTTGGCATCGAGTTCGCTAAGATGTTCTTCGGTGAAGATACCCGAGTAAACCAGCCGTTCCCTGTATCTTTTCAGGGGATCCTGCCCAATGGCTTCCGACAGTTCCTCATCATCGCGGTAAAGCTCATGACGGTCGGAATTGGAATGCGACCCCATGCGCACGCAATTGGCATGAACGATCACGGGTTTTCCGTTCTCAAGCACCCATTTCTTTGCCAGTGTCATGGCATTCATTGAATTGAAAACATCCTTGCCGTTACAGTATATGATCTCCAGGTTTTTAAACCCTTCGAAGTTCGTGGCGGCATAGGGATTGGCCGTCTGGTCCTTCTTGGGTACGGAAATACCATACTCATTATCCTGGAAAACGAATATTACAGGCAGTTCCTCATTCGACGCCCCGTTAATGGCTTCGTAAACATATCCTTCAGATGTTGAAGACTCGCCCTGGGAGCTGATGGCTACACCGCCATTGTCATAATACTTCATGGCCCTGGCCACCCCTACCGCATGCAGGGTATGGTTACCGGTACAGGAAGATACATTGTGGATATTCCATTCGGGTTTGGCGAAGTGGTTCGACATATGCCGCCCGCCACTGGCAATATCATCCTTCTTGGAAAGTCCGTTCAGGATGATCTCTTCGGCATTCAGGCCTGCCGAGATCGCCGTAAGCATGTCGCGGTAGTAAGGGAAAAGGTGGTCTTTTTCCCTGTTGAACACCTGGCCGATGGCCAGTTGAATGCCGTCGTGACCGGCATAGGGTGCATGGTATGACCAACCCAGGGCCTGTTTCAGGTAATTCGGCGCCTTTTGGTCGAGTTGCCGGCCCAGGGTCATCAGGTAATACCATTTTTCAAGGACTTTGGGATCGGTGTCCTTAACACTGAATACTTTATCTTCACTTTTAACTTTCAGCCTCTTGTTCCTGTACATGGTCTCTATTGTTTTGATGGTGTTCCAAAATATCGATGATAAAATATGGCCTTCACGGCCATAAAAGTTCAACAATTATCGGGCAGGTATTGTTCAGGCCTTCGATCGTTGAATACGTGGTTCATAGGGGTGATCATTTTATCATGGGATAGGGCAGGATCGATCACATGCCTGACAATGGCAGGATCCTTTTCCGCTGCTTTTACCTGCACATCGCCGGCGGGCCCGGTGATCATCGAGCCCCCGTTGAAGACAAGATTTCCTTCATGCCCTGTACGGTTGGCCGTGAGGATGCTGATCCTGTTCATCAGCGCAATGCCGGGCAAAACCCTGGCAGCATTTTGTGTCAGGAGATTCGAAGGGTGGCAGATCAGTTCGGCTCCTTTCATGGCCAGGATGCGCCAGGGCTCGGGAAAAAGGTAATCGAAGCATATCTGCAGCCCCAGCCGGCAAAATCCAATATCATAAACACAAAGGCCGCCTGTTCCCGGCGTAAAAAGCTCCTTTTCGTTCATGAAAAGATGCAATTTGCGGTAGATGCCTTCGATGCCATCCGGCCCCAACAGTACGGCAGCATTATATATTTTATCCCCCGACCTTTCGTTAAAACCCGACACGATATACTGTTTGTTTTTGGCGGCCACCGACAGCAGCATGGCGATATACCTGCTGCTCCCCGGTTCTTCAGACAGGCTCCATGCCGCTTTCCGGCCGGCGAAGTCATATCCCGTTGAGGCCAGTTCCGGCAGGACGACCAGCCTGGCACCGGCAACTTCCCGCAGATAATCCCCGATAAGGCCGGTATTGGCATCGATATCGCCCTGAAAAGGCGTAAACTGTATGATGGCAGCCTCAAACTTCATCACTCCCTGATTATGGAGAATTCCCCGTTGGACTTAAGCCTGATGATGCGGGAAGCCCTGGTTTTCATGACCCTGTCGCGATGATGATCCACAACATAGTCGACCCCTTTCATGATCACCTGGGGGATTTGCTTAAAGGTGATCGGGTCTTCGGAACCGGAAATATTGGCAGATGTGGATACAATGGGTTTGCCAAACATTTTGATCAGTTCCCGGCAAAACGGATCCCGGGTTACCCTGATCGCGATGCTGCCATCCGCGGCAATCACATTTTTGGCCAGGCCTTTTGCATGGCTAAAGATTACGGTCAGCGGGCTGTTTATGCTTTTCAACAGATCGCCGGTGATGCCCGGCACCTCTTTCACATAAAGGGGAAGTTTCTGCTCGTCATCAAGCAGGATGATCATGCTTTTTGTTTCCACCCGGTTTTTGAGCCTGTATATTCTGTCAACCGCCTGCTGGTTGGTTGCATCACAACCAATTCCCCAGATGGTATCGGTAGGATAAAGAATGATCTTCCCTGCTTTCAGGTACGCAAGTGTCCGGTTAATCTCTTCTTTCACTTCTCTTTCTGTTTTCAATGAATGCGATCCAGCAATTGATCCAGTTTTATCGTATACGCACAATCAAAATGTTTTTCGGGACATTCGCTGCGGCCGTGCAGGCCACAGGGCCTGCAGTCCAGGGGTTCAGCTGTTTCAACAATCCATGAGCCGTCAGACAGGGGGCCGAAGCCAAAATCCGGAACCGTTGAACAGAAAATTGCCGTTACCGGGGCATTGACTGCCGAGGCCAGGTGCATGGGAGCCGAATCGTTCACGAAATTCATGGCAGCATCCCTGAGCAGGCCTGCCGTTTGCAACAGCGTTAGCTTACCGGCCAGGCTCATGGCCTGCCTGTGTCCCGCGCTTCTGATGATCTCATCGCAAAGCTTTTGGTCGCTGCCGGAACCAAGTAAATAAACATGCAGTCCTTCCGGAAGTTTCTTCATGAAAGCGATCCACTGTTCAGAAGGATATTGCTTGGTGTACCAAAGCGAGGCTGGCGCGATACAAATATACCGATGTGTTTTATATTGGGAAACAAGGGCAAGATCGTGTGCCGAAGGGTACAATACCGGCCTCCTTACGGGATCATTTACAAGGTGCTTAACCAGGGAAAGGTTGCGGTCCACTTCGTGTATGCCGGACTCCCCGATGCGGTGTTTTACCCGCTTCGTATAAAACAATGAAAGAGGATTCTTACTAAAACCGACCCTTTCACGGGCCCTTGAAAAAGCCGTGAGAAAACCGGTAAGAAAGAAACGCTGGATATTGATCAGCAGGTCGTAACGTTCCGACTGTATTTCCTTCAGAATGAGATAAAAATTTTTAAGCTTGGCCCCGGCTTTATCCCACACATACAACTTCCTCAAAAAGGGATGCCCCGTAAACAGGGTTTCTGTTCCTCTTTTCACCATAAAGTCGATCAAGGCATCAGGATATTGCCTGTGCAGGGCCTCAAGCAATGGTGTTGCCAGGATCACGTCGCCGATGGAGGCGGTTTGTATGATCAGTATCTTTTTCAAACCAAGCGTTTTCCTTACCTAAACCGGAACATTAAAAGTCCGGAGTGCTTCATTCAGTGATGTTTTCATATCCGTTGAAGCCTGCCTTTTGCCGATGATGAGGGCACATTGCACCTGAAACTCGCCGGCATTGAATTTTTTGGGATAGCTGCCGGGGATAACGACCGAGCGTTCGGGAACTTCTCCCCTGTATTCTACCGCCTGCTCCCCGGTAACATCGATGATGCGGCTGGAGGCGGTGAGGACGACGCCGGCACCCAGCACGGCTTCCTTTTTCACATGTACCCCTTCCACTACGATCGACCTGGACCCGATAAAGCAATGGTCTTCTATGATGACCGGGGCGGCCTGCACCGGTTCCAGCACACCGCCGATACCAACACCCCCGCTGAGGTGTACATGCCTGCCAACCTGTGCACAGGAGCCCACGGTAGCCCATGTATCGATCATGGTGCCTTCATCCACATAAGCACCGATATTGATATAAGAAGGCATCATCACCACCCCCTTGCTGATGAAGGAACCGTAACGGGCAATGGCGTGCGGTACCACGCGCACACCCAGTCCGGGATAGTCTTCTTTCAGCCCGATCTTATCGTAGAACTCCATGGGGCCTGCCCGGGAAACAGTCAGTTTTGTGATGGGAAAATACAGGATAACCGCCTTCTTCACCCATTCATTCAGCTGCCAGCCATTGCCCGCAGGCTCTGCAACCCTCAAAAGCCCCTTGTCGAGCAGGTCGATCACCTCCCGAATGCCTTCCTGCACATCTTCGCGCCCAAGCAGGGAACGATCATCCCAGGCCGCTTCAATACGGCTTTTTAATTTTTCTGCCTTCATAAACGGGTTAAAATGGCTTTCAAAATTAGACAATTTCCACCGAAAACTCAATGTTTCGGGCAAAGCAGGTGCAAAAAAAATATAATTTTGCATTGTCTGTCAATTATCAGTTTAACAACAGCTGATAAATGGCTGAACATAATCAATGAAATACTTGTTCGATATACAGTTAACGGTATAGCAGGAATATGGGAAGAATACTTGCCATCGATTTCGGACAGAAGCGGACCGGCATTGCCGTGACCGACACACTTGGCATGATAGCCAATCCGCTCACCACTGTTGCCACAGCCGGGCTGATGCACTTTCTTCAGGATTATATTTCCGCCGAAGAAGTTGACTGTGTGGTAGTGGGTGAGGCCCGGCAAAAGGACAACAGCCTGTCGGAATCGGAAGCCCATATCAGGCCTTTCCTGAAAAAGTTCAGCAAGGCATTTCCGGGCATGCCAATAAAACGTGTTGATGAACGTTTTACATCGAAGATCGCGGCACAGGCCATCCTCGATTCGGGAATCAGCAAAAAAAACAGAAGAGACAAATCCCTCATCGATAAGGTAAGTGCTGCCATCATTCTGCAAACCTACCTCGACATGAAAAAATAATTTAACAACAATTATCAGCATGATTTTGCCAGTTGTAGCTTATGGTCATCCGACCCTGAAAAAGGTAGCCAGCGAGATCGAGCCCGGGCATCCGGGACTTGATGAACTGATAGAGAACATGTTTGAGACCATGTATGCCTCTTCAGGCGTCGGACTGGCTGCCCCGCAGGTGAACGAATCGATCAGGCTGTTCATCGTGGATGCCACTCCTTATGCAGCGGAACATCCTGAAGCGCATGACTTTAAAAAGGTTTTCATAAACCCTGTCATTCTTGATGAAAGCGGTGAAGAATGGAGTTTCAACGAAGGCTGCCTCAGCGTGCCAACGGTGCGGGAAGACGTGATCAGAAAACCTCTTATCACGCTCGAATACCACGACCGGGATTTTAATCTCGTGGAAGAAAAATACGATGGCCTCCTTGCACGGATCATCCAGCACGAATACGACCATCTGGAGGGTATCCTTTTTGTAGAAAGGATAAGCCCTTTGAGAAAGTTACTGCTGAAGAGAAAATTGCATGACATTTCCACCGGGAATATTGATGTTGACTACAAAATGATCTTCCCAAACAGGCCAAAGAGAAAAAGATAACCAATAATAAAAACCACGACACCTATGAAAGGATTTACCAAGATTTTTCTTATTCCTGCCCTGCTGCTGGGCATGGCGGCCTGCTCCTCATCCGGCACCACGGATATTGACAGGATCACTGCCGCAGAAGAGCAGCTATTCAGTTCGGAGGATGCATTTATCAACAGGGAGAAAGCCCTTGAACTTGTTGACATGTACATGGGCTTTGCCGACCAAAACCCCGGCGACAGCATGGCTGTAGAATATTTGTACAAGGGTGCTGAGTTTTACATGAACATGGCCGAAGGACGAAAGGCAGTGGAAGTGTACGACCGCATCATCAGGGAGTACCCTGATTTCAGGAAAGGTCCGGAGTGTTTGTTCCTGAAGGGATATGTATATGAAAATTATCTTGGTGAGCTGGAGATCGCCGAAGCCATTTACCTCGAGTTTCTTGAAAAGTATCCCGACAGCGAGTTTGCCGATGATGCCGAAATATCCATAGCCAATCTGGGG